>JARFQY010000311.1 GCA_029287535.1 Filomicrobium sp. | reverse complement strand
CGCCGGCGCGGGCCCTGGGGCTAAGACCTCAGCGTGAGCGAAAAAAACAACTCCAATTCCCATCGTCGGGGTGGCGGGCCCAAGGCCGCCGCCAAACCCTCGCGATCGGCGCGCGGGAAGCGGTTTGGCGCATCAGCTGCGGGCAGTGCGCCATCGGGCCTGGCCGCCCGCGAACTTTCGGTTGATCTGATTGCCGCCGTCCTGCACGAGCAGCGCGCCTTCGACGAGACATGGACCAAGGCGATAAGCCTTCCAGCCTATCAGGAGCTCGCCGCGCGAGATCTCGGCCTGGCGCGCACGACGGCCGCCAATGCCCTGCGCTATGCCCTGCCGTTGAATGCGGTCCTCGCAGAGTTCATTGAAAAGCCTCTGCCTGCGCGCCAGAGTCGGGTTGCGGCGATCCTTCTTTCCGCTACCGCTCAGCTGCTCCTGCTGCGAACGCCCGCCCACGCCGCAATCAGCCTTGCCGTCGAGCAGACCGCTCGCTCGCGCAGCGCCACCCATCTCAAGAAGTTCGTCAACGCCGTTCTGCGCAAAGTGGCCGAGCAGGGCCCGAAAGCTTTTTCGGAAATCGACACTGCCGTAGCCGCCATTCCGGAATGGTTATGGCGGCGGTGGACCTCGGCCTATGGGACCGAGATGGCCCACGCCATTGCCGAAGCAAGTTTACGCGAAGCGCCACTCGACCTCAGCTTGAAGAGTTCAATCGAGGCATCCAACTGGGCTGACCGCCTAGGCGCGAAACAGCTGGCGACAGGCACCCTGAGGCTGCAGCAATCCGGGCGCGTTGACGAGTTGCCGGGCTTCAGCGAAGGGGCTTGGTGGGTGCAGGATGCCGCGTCCGCACTGCCGGCGCGCCTCTTCACCAAGGTCGCCGGTGCACAAGTCGCCGATTTGTGCGCCGCCCCTGGCGGCAAAACCGCCCAACTTGCAGCGCTCGGCGCCCATGTATGCAGTGTCGACAGCTCTCCGGCGCGCCTCGACCGTGCCCGGGAGAATCTTGAGCGGTTAAGCCTTGACGCCGAGTTCGTCGTGGCCGATGCCGCGACTTGGCGGCCGGATCAGACTTTTGATGCCGTGTTGCTCGACGCGCCGTGCACGGCAACCGGAACCATTCGCCGCCATCCGGATATCCTTCATCTGAAACGCGATAAGGACATCGCGGCCCTGGCCGACCTGCAGCAACGTATTCTCGACAACGCGGCGTGCTTGGTTCGCCTTGGTGGGGAGCTCGTCTACGCGACTTGCTCGCTACAGCCAGAGGAAGGTGAGGAGCAGATCAGCCGCTTCTTGGCTCAACATAAGGACTTCGAAGTGTCTCCAATCTCTGAGGCGGATCACGGGGTTGAGGCCCGGTGGCTCACCAACGAGGGCTACTTGCGTACGCTCCCCTGTTGGACGCCACGGGCTTTGCATGGCGAGGAATTGTCCGCCGTTGAAGGTGTCGAAAAAACAGGCATGGACGGCTTCTTCGCAGCCCGCCTCCGCCGCCGCGAAAGCGGAGGATGAGACACAGGCCAATCTATCCACAGGAAGCCTCGTAACCGAACTGGAAGCTTGTCATGTTCGCTGCGGGGGGCTACGGCCCAACACCGGCTTGCCGCGTGTTGGCTCGGGATTTCCCAACACCGGCTTGCCGAGTGTTGGCGGTTATGACCTGGGTTAGGAAGACGGAGGACTGAATGCCGCGACTGAGCCTGAGTGAGCGGATTCGCGTCACGTCGCTGGCCGCAGAACGTGCCCGGCGGCGGCTGGTGTCGCGCGCGCTGTACTCACAGCTCTTGCGCTGGCGCTATGGCTCGACCGCGGCCGATCAGCTCCTCATCTTGCCTCAAGATCTGCGCACCCGGGACCCAAGCTTCTGGGACGAGGTCGAAGTCGGACAGTTTGGCCTGGCGGGTTCGCTTGCCATGGTCGATGCCGGATCTCCGTTCGAGACCCGTCCACCCACCGAGGCCTGGGCACGCGCCCTTCACGGTTTTGACTGGCTACGCCATCTCGAAGCCGCCGAGACCGCCGAGGCCCAAGACACCGCGCGTCGCCTTGCGGTTGAATGGGCTGGACGCAACCGCGGCAACGGTGGAGGCTTCGCTTGGCGGCCTGAAGTTATCGCCCGGCGCATGATTTCCTGGATCACCCACGCCGGCCTGTTGCTTGAGAGTGCCGATCCCAAGACCTACGACGCCATCACGGAAAGCCTCGGCATGCAGCTGGTGCGCCTGTCGGCGAGCTGGCGAACCGCGCCCGTCGGTCCACCTCGGCTGCTTTCATTGATGGCGATTGTCCTAGCCGATCTCACGATTGCCGATCACGAGCGTCAACTGGCCGAGGCCGAGCGCCTCCTTGCGGATGAACTCGAGCGTCAGATTCTGCCCGACGGTGGTCATATCAGCCGCAACCCGGCCATTCTGGTCGAGCTGATGCTTGACTTGCTGCCTCTCAGCCAGTGCTTTGTGGCGCGCGACCGGCCGGTTCCACCAGAAATCTCCTCGGCGATCAAGCGCGCGCTTGGCATGCTGAGATTCATGCGCATGGGGGACGGGTCTTTGGCGCGGTTCAATGGCGCCGGCATCGCCGATCCCGCCCACATCGCAACCGTCCTGGCATACGATGCCGGCGCTGCTCCTGTAGAAATGGGTCACACGGCACGATCCGGCTACGTGCGCTGTGAGGCAGGAGCATCAATCCTGATTGCGGACGTTGGCCCGCCCCCAGCGCTAGAGTATGCCGGAATGGCCCATGCCGGCTGCCTGTCTTTCGAACTCAGCCACGGGCCACATCTGATCTTCGCGAATGGCGGCGCGCCGCGGCCACGCGAGACGGACTGGATCAACAAATCGCGTGCGACAGTCTCCCACAACACCCTGTGCCTCGGTGAAAAGTCGTCCTCCAAGATGGTCCGCCACCGCTTCTTGGAGGAGCTCGTTGGTGCCCACCCGATCCGTTATCCCAAAACCGTTACCGCCGAGGCTTCAGTGGCTGACGGCGTTTGGACGATGGACGCTTGGCACGATGGATACGTGCACAGATTTGGTCTCTTGCATCACCGGCAACTGCGAATGTCGCGCGGCGGTCTTTGCCTTGAAGGGCTTGACCGGATCGGCGGAAAGTCGACGGAGGTCCGCCTCAAGAAAGACCTGCCGTTTTCCATTCACTTCCGGCTCCATCCGGACGTTGCCGTCTCCGACCCTTCCGAAGACGGTTCCATTGCCATCGAACTGCCCGACGAGACAATCTGGTGCTTCCGCGCAAGCGGAGCCAAGATGACCATTGAGGAGGCAATATATTTCGCCGACTCGACCGGCCCCATGCGCAGCTGGCAGATTGTCCTGCGCGGAGTAACTTATGGTGGCGGTGAGATCTCCTGGTCGCTCAACTGCGAATGAAGACTTCGACCGGCTGCTGCCTTTGCCCCATTTCGCAAGCGCGCTCCCGCATGCTACGCGGAGTCCTGAATGACACGGCCAGCTCTGGAAAGAAAATACAGTCATGTCCGAAAAGCCGCGCAAGATCACCCGTGCCCTCCTGTCAGTCTCTGACAAGACGGGGTTGTTTCCCTTTGCCAACGCGCTCGCTGCACAGGGCGTCGAGCTGGTATCGACCGGCGGCACCGCGGCGGCGCTGAAGCAGGCCGGCCTGCAAGTGCGCGATGTGTCCGAACTGACGGGCATGCCGGAAATGATGGACGGTCGCGTCAAGACGCTGCATCCCAAGGTTCACGGAGGGCTGCTTGCGGTGCGCGACAATGCTGCTCACCAAGCTGCCGCTGACGAACACGCAATCCTGCCCATCGATCTGTTGGCCGTTTCTCTCTACCCCTTCGAGGAAACATTGGCCTCCGGCGGCGACTTCGATGCATTGATCGAGAATATCGACATCGGAGGTCCGGCCATGATCCGGGCAGCGGCAAAGAACCACGACGGCGTGACCGTGATCGTGGATCCCGCCGACTACGAACGCGTTGTCACCGAGTTGCAGGACAACGACGGCGCAACGAGCCTTAAGCTGCGCCGTTCGCTTGCCGCCAAGGCCTATGCAAGGACCGCATCCTATGACGCCGCTATCAGCACCTGGATGGCGGAAGTTACAGAACAGGAAGCTCCGGCGTGGCGTAACTTTGCCGGCCGGCTTGCGCAGATTACCCGGTACGGTGAGAACCCGCATCAGAAGGCGGCGCTCTATCTTTCCTCCGAGCAGCGTGCCGGTGTCGCGAATGCGGTCCAGCTGCAGGGCAAGGAGCTGTCCTACAACAACCTCAATGATACCGACGCCGCATTCGAACTTGTCGCCGAGTTCTCCCCCGAGGACGGCGCCGCCATCGCTATCATCAAGCATGCCAATCCTTGCGGGGTTGCTGTGGGGACTTCCCTTAAGGAAGCCTACCTGACCGCCCTTCGCTGTGATCCGGTTAGCGCTTTCGGTGGCATCATCGCGTCAAACCGTGAAATCGACGAAGCCGCGGCAGTGGAGATGACCAAGATCTTCACTGAGGTTGTTATCGCGCCAGCGGCCTCCGATGCTGCCAGGGCCGTCTTTTCGGAAAAGAAGAACCTGAGGTTGCTGACGACCGGCGCGCTTCCAGACCCACGCGCCTCCGGCCTATCGGTCCGCTCTCTTGCTGGAGCCCTTCTTGTTCAAAACCGCGATGCGGCGGTGATCGAGGATATTGAGCTCAAAGTCGTCACCGACCGCGCCCCGACAGAAAAGGAACTCGCTGATCTGCGCTTCGCCTTCAAGGTCGCAAAGCACGTAAAGTCAAACGCCATCGTTTACGCCAAGGACGGTGCCACTGTCGGCATTGGCGCTGGACAGATGAGCCGTATTGACTCCACCCGCATAGCCGCCTGGAAGTCCGACGATGCAGCCAGGACCGCTGGGCTTTCCGAGCCGCTTGCCAAGGGCTCGGTCGTGGCCTCTGATGCCTTCTTCCCGTTTGCGGATGGCTTGATCACCGCCGCTGAGGCCGGTGCCACAGCGATCATCCAGCCCGGTGGCTCAATGCGCGATGAAGAGGTGATAGCCGCCGCCAATGAGCGCGGTCTGGCGATGGTCTTCACCGGCATCCGCCACTTCCGGCACTAGCTACTTTGATACCGTGGGTGTTCGGATGCAGCTTTTATGGAACCGGCATTCATGGATAAGCCCGGCGAAAACAGTCAGCACATCGCATTGCGCCCGGTCGCCACGACGGATTGGCCGATACTTTTGAAGTGGTTCCGCGATCCTGCGGTTGAGCGCTGGTGGGGGAACGCCTCGGCGGCGGAAGCCGAAGTGCGAATGGTTTTGGAAACGCCCTCCGCCATCGGCAGAATCATAGAAATAGGCGGCAGGCCCATCGGGTACGCGCACGCCATCGACGCGGCCTACTGGGGTGAGGAGTTGCCGGATGTATTGCCGCCATTGACCTGGGACGTTGATCTATTCATTGGCGAGGCTGAGTTCCGTGGCCGCAAAATTGGCGGAACCGCATTGGATCAGCTGGCTGATGAAGTTTTTGGGTCGACGCTCGCCATGGCGCTGAGCGTGTTTGTCTCGGTACGCAACGAAGCCGCGGTAAGAGCATATGAGCGTGCCGGGTTCCAGTGGGTCACGGTTTGGGAAGACCCGATCGCCGGGCCGGAATGGCTGATGTTGCGCCATCGGCCGTGATGATTGCGCTGCAAGCAGCCCAAAACGAAACGGTGGCACATGCTCTCAGCATGAACCACCGTTTCGTACAGACTTTTCCCGGCAGGGAAGAAGCGCTGAAAATCGATTAGATGATGTCGATTTCGGCCGGGAGATAGCTGGTGACTTCAAGACCGACTTCCTGCTCACGAACTTGAGGCTTGCTCCAAACTTTCATGGAATTCTCTCCTTGGGTTGATCGGCCGCCATCGGCCTCTGAAAGAAGCTATAGAGCTTTCCGTTGTCGGCGTGAAATCGGAAATTAAACTGCGAGAGATAAGGTTGCCTGATAGATGTAATGTTATTCCATAAGCTTAGTTATGTTATTTCATTCCGCTTTGCAGCCTTTCGAGGCTGACCCTGACATCCCGCTGTGACGCCGCCTCTGGGCCCATTGGGCCGACCACTCAACGTTCCAGCAAAGCGAACTCGCGCGACCCCGGATAGAGCAGTGCCCTGGAAAAACCGGCCGACTG
>JARFQY010000258.1 GCA_029287535.1 Filomicrobium sp. | reverse complement strand
GGAGTATGAAACGGTGGACCTGTCGCCACATCTGCTCAAGCTTACGCGTGTTGATCCGGCTGGGCGTGCAAAGACCTATGATTTCAATCCCGATTGGGTGCGCGTCGGGCTCACGGAGGAGCACGACGGGAGAAACATCATGTGGCTGGCCTCGCATGGTCGCGAGCTCGTGTTCGGCCGGTTCCTGAGCGACGATGAGCGACGAGAGTTTGCCGAGGCGCTTGGTCTGGCGTTGGCCAACGCCAGATCGCCGCGCGCTTGACGCTGTTGGGGACTGCAAGAATCGGGTCGCCTTGAGCGTTTCGGCCGGTATAACTCCGGCGACGATGCGCTCAAAGAAGGCAACTGATGGCTGAAATCTCCGAGATCGCAATGGAGCCGGCTGGCACGGCAAGTGACCTGCGGGCGAAGGATTACGAAACAATCCGACGGGCAATCGCCTACTTGAAGTGCGATGACCAGCCGTCGGCACGCCTCGACGGGCTTGCTCAGCATCTGGGTCTTTCTCCCTCCCACTGTCAGAGGCTGTTCAAGCGGTGGTGCGGGCTTTCGCCGAAAGATTTCAGCGCCGCGATTGCGCTCGACAGAGCGCGGCGGCTTCTGAAGGACAGTGCCAGCGTATTGGAGACCGCGCATACGGTGGGACTTTCCGGCGGTGGACGGCTGCACGATCTTTTTGTCACTCACGAAGCGATGACTCCTGGCGACTTCAAACGTCAGGGTGCCGGACTGCGGATGAGCTGGGGTGCTCACGTTACGCCGTTTGGCAAGGCCGTGGCGGTGGCGACCGGGCGCGGTATCGCCGGTCTGGCGTTTGTCGACGAAGACAAGGGCCAAACGGCGCGGGATGTGCTGGCAGACCTTGGCCGGAGGTGGCCGGGTGCCTGCCTCTCATACGCGCCTGAGAAAACGCAGCCTTTCATCGACGTTATCTTTGACCCCGGGCGATGGTCGGCAGAAGAACCTGTTCGATTGATCATGATTGGCACCGACTTCGAAGTCCGGGTCTGGCAAGCGCTGCTCACCATCCCCGTTGGCCAGGCGGTCAGCTACCGGCAAGTTGCCCGGCAGGTGTGCAGCGAGCGGGCCGCGCGCGCTGTGGGCGCTGCGGTGGGCAAGAATCCGTTGTCTTTCGTGGTGCCTTGCCATCGTGTGATACGGGCGGATGGCGGACTGGGAGGTTATCATTGGGGGCTGACGCGGAAGCTGGCGCTCATAGGCTGGGAAGCGGGCCAGCTCGAACACGCGGACGCGGGCGCCCACACTGGAGGCCGACGCCAGACGTAGGTCCACAGCGACGATCATCACGCCACCGTGGATGATACCTACCGCACAGTGAGAACAAGGCTTTCTGGCGCCGAGCTTCGTGTTCCAAGGTTAAGGCATATCGTCGTGTGTCGATTGCCTAGAGCCACGGAAATTTCTCGGCAGCCTTGTCTTCGTAGGCCTTGATCTTGTCCGTCTTTTCCAACGTCAGCCCAATGTTGTCGAGGCCGTTGAGGAGGCGATGCTTGCGGTACGGCTCGATCTCGAACTTGATCATGCCTCCGTCGGGTCCGCGGATCTCCTGGGCCATGAGGTCGACGGTCAGCGTCGCGTTGGCGCCACGCTCGGCATCATCCATCAGCTTGTCGACTTCTTCTTGTGGGAGCCTGATGGGCAGAATGCCGTTCTGGAAACAGTTGCTATAGAAAATGTCGGCGAAGTCTGGAGCGATGACGCAGCGAATGCCAAAGTCGTGCAACGCCCAGGGGGCGTGTTCTCTGGACGAACCGCAGCCGAAGTTATCGCCCGCGACCAAGATCACAGCATTCTTGTAGGCAGGTTTGTTGAGGACGAAATCTGGATTCTCCTTGCCCTGGTGATCATAGCGCATCTCGAAGAACAGCGTCTCTCCAAGACCCGTCCGGTGGATGGTCTTCAAGAACTGCTTCGGGATAATCATGTCGGTGTCGACGTTACGGATGGGTAGCGGTGCGGCGATGCCCGTGAGCGTTGTGAACTTATCCATTTTGGTCTCCCGGATTCGGCAGCCCCGCTTTGGGGCGGCCTCTGGTCATACCCGCAAGCTGTCGGACAGGGCGCGAAAATAGCCTTCGGCAGCGTAGAGGTGGTCGACGCGGAGCTTGCTGGAAAGAGTGTGGTGTTCATCCAACTCGAGCAACGAACCGCGATCAAGGGTTTCGAGTCGTCTTTTAACGCCAGCCAGGCGGCGTCCGTCAAGACGGTGTTGGAGAACCTCGACAATGGTTGCGACATAGCCATGCAGGCGACCGAGCTCACGTACTGCGGCGCGGCGCGTCCTGCGCCGGGTGGCGGCGTCGCCGCCATTGCATTCTAGCTCGGTCAGCGCTTCGGCGGTTCGCGCCAGCGTGTCAGCAATCGCTTCAGCATATCCGGCAACGCGCAATTTGCGTTCCGGTTCGAGCTTGGAGAGAGTGCCGAGCCAACGATGAACGACCTGCGCCAATGCCAGGATCTTTTTTGCAAGCTGGGCCCAGCGCATGGTCTGCCTACGCTCTCCGTTTGACGCGCTGTCGAACGGTTCAGCGTAAGCTGCTTCCGAGAGCCGGGGATTAGTCGCGATTAGGAGTGCGTCGTGGGGCGCGGTCAGCGAACCGTCGGATCGGCGTAACAGCGCCGCATATATTCGCAGCGATACGAGCCCTTCAAATGCATCATGTCGCCTTTGGCCGGCGAGATGAAACTGCAGACTTCGTCAAGACCCGCGGGTGTCAGCCAGCCATAGCGGCGTCCACGTTGCACGGCAAAGCAATCCGCGGTCTCCTCGTCGGGGCCGCGAAACTGGTGGCCACACTCGTGCGCGAAGATCCAC
>JARFQY010000210.1 GCA_029287535.1 Filomicrobium sp. | reverse complement strand
ATGATTTTTGGGCTCGGCTCGGTTGCGGTGACCTGGTTCATGATGGAGCCAATTCTCGGCGCCGGCGTCATGGGGGCCAACACGCCCAACCCGATGGTCACGCGACTCCACGACCTGGGCAGTCATTTTGGTTTTGGCTTGGGCCTATATCTTGGTGGTCTGCTTATCGGCGGGTAGCTGAACGCGCTGTCGTCAATTCCGTTGGACTGGTGAGTACCGGCAAGCGGCGAGCCGTGATCGCCAGCTAGTCTTTGACGCTAACCGCCTTGCCGCACGGTCCAGAGTCGAAGAGGCAACGAGACATCATCCCTGCGTCGCTAACGACGACAAGCGTTCCGCCGGAGAGGATCCCGGCGACAGAGAGATTGGCAGCTTCACCAGGAAACTGGAGCAGCTTCCAGGGACCCGTGCACGACAGATGCGGGGGCCTTAAAATCGGCTTGCACCATCTCGCATAGAGCGCCGAATTGCCCGGTGCCCCGGCGCGGGCAACATGCCAGATGTGACTGTCGCCAACAATCGATTTCAGGATCTTGCCTTTGAATGAACCGGGCTCGATCACCTTGTCATCGGCTTCATCAGCGATCGCTGATGAAGCGATCGCGGCAAGAATGATTGCGCCATAGATCAGTGTCGGTCTCATATCTAGTACCTGTTTGATGTTGCCGTGGCACTTCTATCGCGGTTTGTTTTCGCAAGCGAATGTCCTGCATCAGGCTACTTCAGGAACCCGAGTTCCTCAAAGAGGCGGTACTTGTCCCAATCGACCCAACTCTCGACGATCTTGCCGTTCTCGAACCGGTCGATCTGGACGCCTGTCCATTCCACCTGCCTATCCGTTGGAGGATGACCAAGGTAGTCACCAGTGTGCTTGGCCGAGAACCGCCAACGCGAGGCGACAAGGTCGTTCTCCGCGATCTGCATAAGGACCTGCACCTTGAAATCCGAGAAGGCGCGATGATTGGTGCGCACGATGTCTTGCCAGGCCTCAAGGTCCACAGGCTTCACTCCGCCCTTCGCGTAAGGTTCTTGATGGTTCACATAGTTGGCCGCGAAGACCTCATCAGGTTTGTCCGTATTTGTACTCGCCCACATTTCAAGCGAACGCCGTGATAGTTTCTTTTGTTCCTCAATCGACATATCCATCACCCCTGCCTCGGGAGGCTTTGGGTTCCCTTGTGCTGCAAGCTGGAACGCCGGCATAAGGAGCAGCAGTACTCCGAACACCGCCCAAACGTGTTTCTTCATACGAGCCTCGCATAGGTTACATGCGCATGACCGCGATTGCCTAGTCTAGGCCGAGACGGTCCGCGCCGGGCGAGCTGTTCCCTGCGAAACAGCCGGCGGTCGTGACCCCGCCCATACTTGGCATTTGTCGCGGACGTGCAGACCTCCCACTGAGCAAGTCTTTCTGGGTCCCTTGGCGGCCAAAGAGCCAGTCAATCAGTTTGATCATATTGAAGAAAAAGGGGGAAGGAGGTTCGGCCAGCACGTCACTGCGTCTGCGCGTTAATGGGTGAGAATGGTCAGCTCATGGTCGAAATGGTGAAATCGGCGCTACAGGCGGACCGTAAGCTCGTTGCCATCCTGGCTGCGGACGTTGTCGGCTACTCACAACACATGGAGCAGGACGAAGTCGCGACGCTGGAAGCGTTGTCGCGCCTGCGGTCCATCGCGGACAGGCTCATTTCGGTGCACCGGGGCCGTATCACAGGAGGCGCAGGGGACAGTTTCGTGGCCGAATTCACGAGCGTGCTGAGCGCCGTCGAATGTGCGGTCACGATTCAGGAAGCGATCGCGGAATCCAATGCAACGCTCGAAGAGCAGGCCCGTGCGCTGGAGTTGCGCATTGGCGTCAACGTTAGCGACGTCATGATCAGGGGAGGAGATATTTTTGGTGACGGGGTCAACGTCACCGCCCGATTAGAGAGCCTCAGTGAAGCGGGATCGGTGTGCGTTTCCCGAGGTGTGCGCGACTATGTCGCCAAGCAAACCCCGTATGTCTTCGACGACGTTGGCGAGCGGTGGGTCAAGAATCTCGCCGAGCCGATACGCGCCTATGGTATCCGGTTTGCCAGCGGGAGAGCTGCTCGAAAAGCCAATGGTGGCGGGGCGGATTCGGCGGAGCCGTATTCAAGGATAGCGCCGGCAAGAGGCGCATCACCGTTGCTGTTCGCCGCCGGTCTGTTTGCCGTGCTTGTCGCCGGGCTGACGGCCAGTGGTTTTCTGCGCGCGGTCGATGTGCTGGTCGTCGGTGGCCTCGCATGGCTCGTTCTGAATCTGAGTGCGTTTTGCGACAACTCTTTGCCGCCGCATACGAAGGCGGTCGTATCTGGTTGGCTGAGGCCGGCGACCGGGGCGCGCCTGCGCGGTTCTGATGTGTTCTTGACGTTGTTTGAAGGCGTCTTCACGAAAAATCACTTCGGCCGCCAATGTGTCCTGCGCTCAGTGCTGCTCTCGGCTGGTGCATTCCTGGTTCTGTTGGCGGCCTTCATGGAGCCGGCCGCGCTGACGGCGCGGATCGGGGAGCTCGACCAGCAGCCGCATCCACTCGAGCCCTGGATGCGCATTGCATTCGGTGCTATGGCGCTTTGTCTGTGCAACATCCTCGCGGACTACATCTCGCTTTATGAAACCCGCCTGGTCCTCAGGCTCTCCAAACGGTATGGCATGTTGCCGTTGTTCGCAGTGCTTGACGTGATCCTCACGGCCTGCGTGTTTTTGTTGGTGGTTGCGGTCACCTTGCCGTTGATCTCACTGGCGACCGGTAACATTCATGGCTTCATGGAGAACGTGGGTCGATTGTGGAGCAACACGCCGAGTGTCGTCTCTCAGTGTGTGTCGCAAAACCTTGCGCGCTGGGTGAGAGGCGAGCCGATCGACTACATCGCCATGTACGTGCTGCCGTCAGTGCTCACGACTTTCATCACGACGATCTGGCTGTTCGCAGCGGTCATTTGCGCTCCTGTCTTGCGCGCAACGGCCTGGAGCCGGAGCACCGGCCTGACGATGCTCGGGCAGTTTGCGGACGCCGCGCGCCGGCCCTTCACGGCGCTTGGCTATACAGCGGCGATCCTGATTATCTGCCTCAGCCTGATTGTATGGCCGTTTCGCGCCATCGTGAGTGCGCATGGCACCGGTATGGGACAGGAAACCGCGCAAGTGGGTTCCGGCTGGAAGAGGCCCACGCCGAACTATTGCAGAACGGACCCGACTGTCATCCCCTTCCCTTCCCGGGAGTAGTGATGGCGGGCTGGCTTTTATCAACTGTCCTCAAAGGCGACCGCGTGTCACCGGGGCTCAATCCCGTCAACCGCGGCCAAGCTGGATGCCCGGCAACGTTTCGGGACTGAGATACAAGCTTAGGGCGTTGCCTTTGGTTCTCCGTAGGACTTCTTGACTTCATCCAGTGACAGTTCGCCATCAAGATTGGTGTCGGCGCGGTCGTAGTCTGCAAGCTTCTCGATTACAACTTCTTCGATTGATAGCGCGCCATCACCGTCTGTATCGTTGTCTTTGAATTCCCCATCCGATGACAATTCACCAACTTCGCCCGACTCCAAAGCGCCACTTCCATTCTCGTCGACGAGATTGAATTGCGTGATCGCCATTTTCAGGACTTCGGCTTTGCTCAGGCTCATGTTGCCGTCCTCGTCAGTGCGAACAAAGAGGACCTCGATGTCGGAAATGTCCGCTTTCGACGGTCCGATCATGGCAAGGACGGACAGCGACGATGCGGCAGCGAGAAGAATAAAACGCTTCATGATGTGTTCCTGTACCTCTTTTCGTATTCTTACTTGCGTCGCATGCAGTCGCGATACGCCCGATTGTAAAGACGGTCATAATCTCTTGCACGCTGCCCGCCACCGACAACGGCGCCCGTGCCGCCTCCAATAAGCGCGCCGACGCCGGCACCTCTGCCGCCCCCGATGATGCCGCCGATCAACGCCCCGCCAATCGCACCTGCGACGGCACCTCCGGCAACGGGGCCGCGAGAATTACGTTTGGCGAAGTCACGGGCGTAGCCGTTGCAGTAGGCCGACTTATTGGCAGAAGCCTCGTCCGGTAGAAATTGTAACGGAGCAAAGACCAGAAGTCCGAGGCACAACTGAGTACGAATGCAAGCCATCTAGAATTGATCCTTATGTGAATTCCCTGAAACTGGCTCCGGCAAATGAGTGCGAGCTCGAATGTTCGTTTGCGCGATTTGACGTGGTGCTCGGGTGCCCCTCCTTTTTCGGCAACAATAGCCTTTCGCTGCGAGGTCCAGCTTGGCAGGAGTGTTGGGCGTGTGCGCATCAATTCCCCAAATTCCGGGGGGCACGAGTATTTGTCTTGCCGCCAGAGCCCGACCTTTCCGGGCCCGCAGCGAGGAGCCAAACAAACGAGGCAGAACTATGAAGCGGCAGCTATAGCTGCAGTGCACTCCTGTCATTTTTTGCTGTAACATTGCGCACAAGCCTTCTCCAACCGACGGAGGGATCACCTCCGCCCCACCCCTAGGAGGTTTCTATGACAGAGGAAACGGCTGTCAGGACTGCAGTGGAACAGTGGTTTGTTGCGCTTAACGCCATGTTGAATGGCGACCCGGAGCCGCTGGTCGAAATCTATTCGCATGCCGACGACGTCACATACATGGGTGCGGAAGGCTCCTATCGCGTTGGCTGGCAGGAGACCTATGCGGACTGGAAGGCCCAGGCGGAAAAGAGTAGCGGCGGTAAAGTTGAAGCGACGGAAGTCCACGTCGTTGTGGCTGGCGAAATGGCGGTTGCCCAACACTACACCCGGGGCCAGGTTAGACAGCCCGACGGCCAGATGAATGAGACGAATGTCAGGGAGACGAGCGTTTTCCGAAAAGAGAACGCGACGTGGAAGATGATAGCTCACCACGCTGACGGCATCGCCTATTGGGAGAAAGCCTTTGCGGCCACGTAGGCACCGCGACCGCCTGAATGAGCGCATGCATCAGAAGAGTTTCAGCCTGTTCCGGCCGCTGCTGTCGGCAACTCGTGGACGTCTGCGTTCCGGCATTTGCGCGGGCCATGCATTGCCGCAAGCTGATTGGCCTAGCCCCCTTGCCTGAGTCGCTAATGTGAGAAAGCTATAGGTGTGAGATGATCAAGAGATTTGCCGGACGCTTCGGTGTCACGTTCGTTGCTGCCGGGCTGTCCTGTATTGCAAGCCTGGCGCTGGCTTGCACCGGGATTACCCTGACGGGACAGGACGGTTCAGTGGTGCGCGCGCGCACGCTGGAGTGGGGGTCCTTCGACTTGAAGGCCTCACTGGACATCATACCGCGGAACATTTCCATGCAGGCAACCTCCATGCCTGATGGCAAGGCCGGAATGCGCTGGACGGCGAAGTATGGCTTCGTTGGCACGGCCGGTCTCGGGCGTCCCTTGTACGCAGATGGCATCAATGAGAGCGGGCTCTCGGCTGGCTTGTTTTATCTGCCGGGTTTTGCGGAATACAAAGACTATGACCCAGCCTACGCGGACACGTCCCTTGCGCCGACGGACCTGGTCGGGTTCCTACTGGCGAAATTCAGTACGATCGATGAGGTTCGAAAACGGATCGAGGACATTCGGGTCGTTGCGATCGACGAACCTGCGCTCGGCTTCCCCGCCCCTATCCATGTCATTGTTACAGACCCGACCGGAAAGTCGATCGTCATCGAGCCGAGCGACAAAGTGCTGAAAGTCTATGATGCTCCGCTTGGCGTCATCACGAATTCCCCAGGGTACGACTGGCACATCACGAACCTGCGCAACTATCTCAACCTTTCAGCGATCTCGCTGCCGGCTAAAAATGTCGAAGGGATCGATTTCACACCGCTCGGGGCCGGCAGTGGAATGACCGGTCTGCCTGGCGATTTTACACCGCCGTCACGGTTTGTGCGGGCTGTCGCGTTTTCCAAATCGGCACGCGAGACAACGGGTGGCTACGATACGGTTCGCGAGAGCTTCCGAATTCTGGACAATTTCAATGTGCCCGCCGCGGCAGCCGAAGGTACCGGACATGGTGCGACACCCGATGACAAATTATTCAGCGCAACGCAATTCACAACCGCCGCCGACCTGAAGAATCTCGTGTTCTACTACCACACCCAATTCAGCCGGCGTGTGCGTCAGGTCGACCTGAAGAAGATCGATTTCGGCAACATTGGAAACGAGATCATTTCCCGGCCGCTCGATGACACACGCGACGAAGATATTCTCGACATAACGCCGTGAGTTGCTTCGCAGTCCTCGGCCTTTCGATTCATGGCCGACTACGGGAGGCCCTGCAGCGGGCCTCCCGTCGACGTCGTGAAACAATTCTAAGCCCTCGGGACCCGCAGCACGAGCCCCGGCTTTATCTGGGATACGGTTCGGATGCTCGGATTGGCCATGAGCAGGGCATGCAATGTCACCCCGCACTGCTGGGCAACCTCGTCGAGATACTGGTCGGGTTTGAGAATGACCTTCTTCTCGCACCGACCCGCGTTAGCATGCCCTGAGTAGACCGGGATCTTTACTGGCAAGCCGACAGGGAGTTCGCGCACATTGCGAATCTTGGGATTGGCTTTGAGCAACGCTTCAACGGTGATGCCGCAAGTGCGAGCAACACGGTCGAGGGTGTCTCCCTTCATGAGGACGTAGTAGGAGCCGCAACCATAGTGCGTTTCGGTTTTGAACACCTGCGCTTGAATTTCGACCACGGTTTCGGGGGCTTTGAAGATGGGTTGCAACTTGATCTTGGCGATCCCAACCGCGATGTTCAGGCCGGTTTGGCCTTGCAGGCTCAAGGGCTGCAGCGAAACGTTTTTCCGCGATGTGCTGACAAGAACATCCGCCCCGGCACCAACACCTACGCTCGCGTCGACGTTCGCGCCAACGTAAGAGCCAGCCAGACCGGCGCGAGGCATTTGCTTGGTCGCAGCCAGGACGGTCCAAACGATGAACCCTCCGCCGGTTGCGCCAAGATCGATACCGTACTTTTCGATCTTTCCTTGGTAGGCTTCGGTCGACCCACCAGCCTTGTAGAAGACGCAGTGGAGATCCTTGGTCGAACCAAACACGAATGAAACGCCGCCGTCGACCTCACATTTCAAGAGTCCTGCTTCGAGGCGACGTGCACTGGCCGGCGCGGCAATCGATGCTACAACGAGGGCTGAAACAACGGTGCTCACAACAGTGCCCAAGACGAAACGTGTCGCCCCACGTTTCAACACTGACGCACTTGTTGCGCGCGCCGACAGCTTGGCGCGGACTGAAGAAAAGATCATGAATGATGTTGTCCTGATTGCAGGTTGGTGAACTTCGATTGGTTCATAAACGACCGCTATGTTTGCAGCCGCGGACGTAATCGTGGCAGGTGTCCAGCCTCACGTGAGGCAGCCGTATCGAATTTGATGTGCTCGACGTTACACTTAAACAATGTGGCGAGATTGGATCAGAGGCGATGTTGCCCGCAGATTTAAAGGTGTCAGTTTCTTGTTATGCGGACTGGCTTTCGTTGAGCTGGCTTTGATGCCGTGTGATGCTTATGTGACGTGCCTGCGAGGTGAAGGCCGGCGACCAGGATTGTCCGCGCAATCGGTTGTGATGGCGGACGTATTTCTGAGGGCCATCCGGGACATTGTGGGGGGCTTGGGGTTTGGTTGGGTCCATGCCGTTCGGAGTGTTGGAGTATGCCGAAGAAGACAGTGTCGATGCAGGCTGTTCATCCGCTGCTGGAGGCCGCAAGGTTAGCAAGGCGGGCCACGTACTCGCCTTACTCGTCGTTCGCCGTAGGTGCTGCGGTCGCATTGGACGACGGTGAAGTCGTGACGGGGGCCAACATTGAAAACGCGAGTTATGGTCTGTCTTGCTGCGCTGAGCGTGTCGCCTTGTTCAGCGCGCTCCATAGAGTGCGAGGTGATAAAGGCAGACTACAAGCGATCGCCGTGACCTGCGGTGACATCGAGGAACTACCACAGAGTTCCTTGATGCCTTGCGGAGCTTGCCGTCAGGTCATGGCGGAACTCCTCGATCCGATCGCAGAGGTGCATGTTGACGGTGTCGGGCTTTTCCTTGTTAAGGACTTGCTGCCGAAACCCTTCGACCTGGAGATCGAGAAGTCGGACTAAAAGGGGCCGCTAGTTGCCTGTCATTCGAAACGAGGCGCTTGCAACGCTAAAGGCAAGGCGGTTAGATCACACACCAGATGCTTCGAAGCGTCCGCGGGACCGGAAATACTTGTATCCCGGAGGCTAAGATAGGGACCACGTCGCGCCGGCTGTTCGGTGGCCGACTGTCGTCTTAACACTGAAGGCTCTTGCAGCCGCCGAAATTGATCCGTCGCGAACCTCATGCGTAGACTCCGGAGTGCTCTTAATGCGGGAAACCACAAGCCTTGGCTGAATTCGATGTCATCTTTGCCGGCGGAGGTCTTTCAACGGGCCTGATTGCGCTGAAGCTCAAGAAGGCCAAGCCGCAGTTGAGAATGGCCATCGTTGAGCAAGGACCGCGCCTCGGCGGAAACCATACCTGGTCGTTTCACGGAAGCGATGTGGGGACAGAGGATCTACGCGATCTTCAACCCATGGTCCGCAGCAGCTGGCCAGCTCAAGACGTGCGATTTCCCGATTTGCGCCGCACCTTGAGGACCTCCTATTCCACCATCGTTTCTGATGACTTCCATGAGCACATTTCCGAGCGTTTTGGGGAAGGTGTTCTTCTCAATCAGAAAGTTTCGGACGTCTCGTCGTCCGGTGTGACCCTGGCGGGAGGCGAAGTCTTAAGCGCGCCTTGTGTCATAGATGGCCGCGGTCCGCGGCGGGAAATTAGCAACCGCCTCGCGCTTGCCTGGCAAAAATTCTTTGGGTTGGAGGTGGAGCTTCAAGAACCGCACGGCCTAAAGCGTCCGACCATAATGGATGCAACCGTCGCGCAAACGGATGGCTACAGATTCTTCTACTGCCTGCCATTCACAGAAACGAGTTTGCTCATCGAGGATACATACTACTCCACATCAATGCAGTTAGACCAGGCGAACGCGGCTGAGCACGTGTTCGCCTATGCCAGGGAACGTGGCTGGAAGATTGCGCGCATCGAGCGGGAAGAAATCGGCTGTCTTCCAATCGTGCTGGCTGGGAAATCTGACGCTTTTGATGCCGGCCCGGAGGACGCTGTGCCGTGCGGCCTCAGAGCAGGACTGTTCCACGCGGGAACAGGTTACTCGCTTCCGGATGCGGTGCGCGCTGCCAACGCCATCGCAGGTATCGATCGGCTCACAACGGACGCGGCAAGAGAAACAATTGCAAAACTCAGAACGCAAGTTTGGGAGCAGGGCAAGTTCTACAGATTGCTCAACCGGCTGCTTTTTATTGCGGCGCAGGGCGAAGAGAAACGCGAGATCATGCAGCGTTTCTATAGGTTTCCCGAACCTTTGATTGAGAGGTTTTACGCCGGTCGATCGACGGCCTTGGACAAATTCAAGGTCCTGAGCGGCAAGCCACCAATCCCGCTTGGGAATGCAGCGCTTGCGGTACCGGCTCAGTCTGCCTGGCAGTTTGTATCTGACGGTGCGACAGCGAGGGGTCGCTGAACGCCATGGCCGCAACTGGGATATCGCCTGGCGATCTCGTCGCGTTTAGCCGTGAGCGCATCGAGAAAGGATCGAAGAGTTTCGCGGTCGCGGCGAAACTATTCGAACCTGATACGCGCGCCAGCGCCTATATGCTCTACGCCTGGTGCCGGCATTGTGACGACGTCATCGATGGCCAGTCTTTGGGCTTCGCACAGGCGGAGGGCGGCGGGGCAACAGGCGAAGACGCGCTGGCCGCGGTACGCCAGTTGGAGGAGCAAACTCGGCGGGCCTGCGCGGGCCAGGCAGACCAACCTGAGTTTCAGGCCCTCAGCGCAGTGTGTCAGAAACACGCTATCCCCGAGAAGTTTCCGCTTGATCTCATTGCCGGCTTTCGCATGGATGCCGAGGCCAGGAGTTACCGCAGCATCGATGATACTTTGCTTTATTGTTATCACGTTGCCGGTGTCGTCGGCGTGATGATGGCCATGGTCATGGGAGCAAGAGACCGGATGGTGCTCGACAGGGCCTGCGATCTCGGCATTGCGTTTCAATTGACGAACATTGCGCGCGACATCGTTCCAGACCGCGAGGCGGACCGCGTGTACCTGCCTTCCGACTGGCTTTCCGAGGCAGGATTGTCACCAGAAAACCTCGCTGAACCCGCTCACAGAAAGGCCCTCTCGGGCGTCGCGAACCGCTTGGTTGAGGCGGCCGAACCCTATTACGGGTCCGCGGCTTTGGGGCTTACGCACCTGCCTATGCGGTCGGCCTGGGCTGTGGCCACGGCACTTAAAGTTTATCGTGCGATCGGGATTGAAGTCCGACGCCGGGGCGAGGCAGCCTGGGACGGGCGTACCAGCACAGGAATGTTTACAAAGCTCGGCGGAGTCGCTTCGGGCTTGGGAACCGTTTTGGCGTCGCGCGTAAGCGTGCCCCAAGGCCAAAACGTCGAGAGGACCGGCCTTTGGACAATGCCGGACTAACCTTCCGCCGGGAGGCTGGGTGTTTCGGCGTAGTTTTCCCCATTTCGCGCATTCGGCAGGCGCCACCACGGCACACTGGGATGCACGTGGTGCTCGTGATGATACCCAAAATGGAAGCATGTCAGTAGCGATGCCAGCCAGTGCCACTCATTGCTGCGCGCACGATGCCTATCGGCAAACGGGCTGGAACCGGGCCGATGCGGCAGATAGGTGCCGAAGTAGAATAGCTGCACCGATGACAGCAATGCAGGCAGGGCCCAGAAGACCAAGAGGTTCGCGTAGCTCGCCTGAAAAACGAACAGGTAAACCAAGGTGACGGAAGCTATGAACGCCAGCTGCTTCCAGCCGAAGTACTCCGTGAAGAAGGAGATGTACCAAGCCAAAAAACCATGAGGGGGGCGTGCGTCAAAATCGGGATCCCCTTCGGTCCCCGAATGGCGGTGGTGCAGGTGGTGCTTGCGGTTGAGGCGATCAAATTCGAAGCCTGCGTAAAGGAGCAGGCAGGTCTGGCCAATCACTTTGTTCCAGGCCGGCCTGAAGGGCACGAGCGATCCGTGCATACAGTCATGGGCGACGATAAAGAGACCGACATAGAGCCAGCAATTCAGCGCGATTAGCAGTGGCGCGGTGATAAACGAGTGCGGCCCCCACTCATAAAAGAACACACCCCCAATGTGCGTTAGAGCCCAGGCTGAAATGATGCATGCTGCCAGGAAGACACCGACTAGAGCCTGGCGCTTCCGATCGCGTACGTCATTGCCGGTCATTGGCATCCAGCGGCTCCGCTCGTCATGCTTGTGCTTCTGCCGATGATTTTGCGCATGGTGCGCGTGAGATCAAGTGTGTAGCGACGAAGTTCGCCGGCGTTAATGCCCGAGGCTTCAAGACATTCCAGCGCCAGTTCGATCTGGCGAAGAGCGCGTTTTTCAGCGCCATCATATCCCATAAGTCCGACAACCGTCGGCTTGCCGACATCCTTCTCAGTATCCTTTCCGGCAATGTGTACGGCAGTGGACACGTCGATCAGGTCATCTAGTTCCTGGAATGCCTTTCCGAGTAGCATGCCAAAGTCGCTGAGCATCCATTTCCGCGCGCCATCCACTTCAGCGGCGATGCAGCCAAGTTCGGCCGCGGCAGCGAACAAGCTACCTGTCTTCAGCGCGTGTGTGAGTTCAACATCGCCCAACGTGGTGCCGGAGGGGGCAAGGTCTCGCATTTGACCGGCCGCCATGCCGACAGGGCCTATCGCACTGGCAAGGCAGGCAACCGCCTGGTTGCGCTGGTCCGGCTTCAGCTGTTCGCTGGTGGCCAGCATTCTCAGCGCTTCGCTGAGAAGTGAAATGCCCGTCAATATCGAGACGGGCTCTCCAAACTTGACGTGATTCGTCGGCTCTCCACGGCGCGTTGCGGCATCATCCATGGACGGCAGATCATCAATGACGAGCGAGGCGGTGTGAACCATCTCGATAGCATTTGCGCAGTCCATCGCGCTTTTCCAAGGTTTGCCCCAAGCTTGCGCAATGAGCAGTACCAACAAGCCGCGCGTACGTTTCCCTCTGAGCCCAAGGCTGTACTGCATCGACCGGCAAAGCAGATCAGCCGATGACGCGTCGCCGGCACAAGGCAACTCAGGCAGTTTGTTCAATGCTGACAAAAGCTCGCTAATCAAGTCCGACTGCTGACAGGGGTCAGCCAACGGCTTAGTCATTGCTTTGATGTCTTCCACTTGTCCGCTCATGCACCGGTCCTTTTCACCATCCCCACTGGGTCTGAGTGGGCCAAATCTGTGAACCGTTTTAATTTGACCCTCGTTACGTGGGGGGCGGAATTTCGGATTTATTGTAAATTGCGCACCGAATGTGGCGCGTGGTTTATGCCAGATGGTGAACAAGGCAAAAAACGATCATCTCGACATAGACTTAAACAGAAATGCAGCAATCCTGAAATGCGTTGGTAGAGTATCAACGAAAAGTTTTGCGAACTACGCAATGCCCGTTTTCTTACTGGAGGCGGCGGTCTTACCCGATATCGCGGTGCTCCAGTCGTTGACCCGCCGTCGTATATCCCGCAAAGCAGAATGGCGCAATCACTAGAGGATTAGTACGTACCGTGGCTACCATCACCGATGAGGTCTCAACCCGGGCCGACAGCGTTCCTGACAGCCCAATTGCCCGTGCAGTCGTTATTGGCGCTGGTTTCGGTGGTCTGGCGGCCGCGCTGCGGCTACGAGCCAGGGGCTATGAGGTCACGGTCGTTGAGCGCGCTAAGATGCCCGGCGGACGCGCTCAGGTCTTCGAGGTGGACGGCTATCGCCATGACGCCGGCCCGACAGTCATTACAGCACCGTTTTTATTCGCCGAGCTCTTCGAGCTGTTCGGCAAGCGGATCGAAGACTATGTCACCTTCGTTCCTCTGAAGCCCTGGTACAGGTTCCAGTTTCCGGACGGAGATACTTTTGACTATGGCGGGACTCTGGAAGACACCCTTGCCGAGATCAGGCGCATAGAGCCGCAGGACGAAGCCGGGTATCTGGGACTGCTTGATCATTCAAAGAAGCTGTTTGATGTCGGGTTCACCGAACTCGCGGATCAACCGTTTCACAGCCCGATGGCGATGGTTCGCCAGATCCCGCGTCTTGTTCAATTGCGGAGCGATCGAACGGTATGGCAATTGGTATGCCGCCACCTGAAGAGCGATAAGCTGCGTCAGGCCTTCTCCATCCAGCCTCTGCTTGTCGGCGGCAGCCCGTTTGAAACGACGAGCATCTACGGTCTCATCCATTATCTGGAGCGCGAATGGGGTGTTCATTTCGCGATGGGGGGAACCGGCAAGCTCGTTGCCGCGCTCACGACCTTGATGGCGGAAGAGGGGATTGAGCTCAAGTGCGGCGAGACCGTCAGCGAGCTTGTGCTCGATGGCCGCCGGGCAACGGGCGTGAAACTTGGTTGCGGAGAGATCCTTGACGCCGACGTTATCGTTTCGAATGCCGACCCGCTTCACCTTTACAGCAATATGCTACCGACAGAGAAACTGGCGGCGCTGCCTCGGTTGAAGTTAAAGTCGCGCAAATCAATGGGGCTTTACGTCCTCTATTTCGGTACCGCCCGAACCTATCCCGAAGTTGCTCACCACACTATCTGGCTGGGCACTCGCTACAGGGAATTGCTGCGCGATATATTCCGCCGCAAAGTCCTGACTGACGATTTTTCGCTATACGTCCACCGCCCGACCGCAACGGACCCATCATTCGCACCTGAAGGCCATGACTCGTTTTATGTGTTGTGCCCGGTGCCAAATCTTGACGGTGACGTAAACTGGGAGGTCGAAGGTCCGCGCCTCCAAGCCCGCATTATCGAAGCGCTCGAGAAAACGATGCTCCCCGGTCTGTCCGAGGCGATCAGGTCGCCATTCTACATGACGCCCGAGGATTTCAAGCACGACTACCTGAGCGTTGCCGGTGCTGGTTTTTCAATTGCTCCGCACTTTACCCAGTCAGCCTGGTTTCGCTTCCATAATCGCGCGGAGGGTATCGAGAACCTCTACTTGGTCGGGGCCGGTACACATCCAGGGGCCGGTCTGCCCGGCGTCGTGTCCTCCGCCAAAGTGATTGAGAAGCTCGTTCCACATCATGCGCATGTCTGATCGAGGTCGCCTTGGCCATTGAGAACTATCAAGCCGCGGCCTGCTGAGGTCGGGACTTGTTAAGCTCTGTTGCGTTCAGGGATTCGTGCTTCACTTTCAGGCCGTTGACAAGGTTCGGTCCGGTCTCGATCTGCAGATCAACACGAGAATTTGAGGCTCCATGCCACCGTTTTGGCGTGTTCTGCGCGTGTGCAGTGGCCGCAGTGACTTGGCGCGCGGGCAGCCCAAACCGAAGGCGGCAGTTGGTCAGATCCGCAACTCTTTGCAAAGCGATAAGTGAACAAACGGATTATTGATGAGTAACCGAGCAACCCGGCGAACTGTAAGCGGCAGGGTGTATCACCTGGCCACCTTGGCATTGCTATCGGTCGCCGCGCTCGCGCTGATCGTGCAGAGCGCGGGTGCGAACGCCCATCCGCAAAAGAAGTACAAAGTCCGCGTCACAGTGCCGGGTCAACCTGCCGTCGGCATCCATGTCGTCGAACAAGGGGCCGGACCAGCCATTGTTCTTCTGCATGGTCTGGGGGCCTCGAGTTACATGTGGCGACGATTAATGCCACGTCTTGCTCGCAAACACCGTGTTGTCGCCGTTGATTTGCGTGGCTTCGGTTGGTCCGACAAGCCCATCGACCAGCACTACGGTACGGATGACCATGCCGACGTGGTGGGACACCTCCTGCAAAGAATGGGAATCAAAGAGGCGACGCTTGTCGGGCACTCATTCGGTGGCGCGGTGGCTCTTGTTATCGCGGCTCGCGAACTCGAGTCATCCGATTTCAAAGTGAGCAGGCTGGTTTTGATGGACAGCCCTGCGTTTCCGCAGCGCGCTTCAGCTGGCGTTACCTTTCTTAGGACGCCGCTGCTGTCTTATGTCGGGCTCAATCTCATCCCGCCACAAAAGTTGGCGCTGCTCGCTCTTACGTCAGTCAATGGAGATAGAAGCTTCCTCTCGCGTCAGGACCTGCAAGCTTATGCGGAACCTTATCGATATCACGGCGCGCGTCATGCCCTGATCCAAACCGGCCGTCAAATTGAACCACGTAACTTTAGCGCGATTGTTAGAGCCTATTCGCGCATGGACCAGCCTGCTCTACTCGTCTGGTGCCGGCAAGACAGGGTTGTCCCGCTAGCAATAGGTGTGAAGCTGCAAAAAGCGCTACCAAATGCCAAGCTTCGGATTATCGATACCTGCAGTCATGTGCCGATTGAGCAAGCGCCCGAACAAACCACGCGAATTATCGAGGACTTCTTGAGCGAGCCGAACTGAATTCCCATTCATCAGCATCTGCCATGGAGGGTTGGATGGGCTTTCGGCTGCTGTTTCGAAGCGCCGTGCCCGGGCAAGGGATAACCCAACCTGGACCCCGGCAAGTCCCATCAAATCACCGCACAGGTCGATCGCACGTTTGGCAGTCTGACGGGGAGCAATAGGGCGGCATTGGCTCAGCCTGCTCTCCTCCACCAACGTTCAGCGGCCACCCCGGACCAGATCGCCTCAACCACGCCAAACGGCCAAGCACCTTGCAAAAAGCCATAAGCAGAGGCGAGCAGGCAGGATCCCGCAAAGGCAAGGATGTACCAAGGCGAGCGATCCTCAAGCGCGTAGAACACCAACATCAACGTGACGGCAAGCAGTCCAAATAGGGTGAGGTTATCCATGTTCAACATCCTGTTGCCCGCGGTGCACCTTTTGGTGCTGACGGTATAGCGATGCTGCTGACTTCCACCAACCTCAAGGCGTGATTGGCAATGTAGTTGCCATGATGCCGGTGCCTAAGCTTGGGAGGCGCACTTGTGGCTGGCGTGGTCGTCGCACGGTCGACGGTGACACCGTGGCCTTCAGCGATCTTCGCCAGAGATTTTTGGCGGATGAGCGATGTGATAGCGTGATTTTTATTCTTGGTTCTCCAAAGGAGACGTTCATGCGTAATGTCTTGGCTGTTTCGCTCATTTTCGCTATTGCGATGGCTTTCCAGTTTCCGCACGGTAGCGCGCAGGCCGAACCAAAAGGGTGGCGCTGCGAGTATCGCGTTTATTCGCTCAACTACAGGCGTGGTCCGCGGCTTTTCAACTGTTATGGTCGGAGCCTTAGGGATACCAGAGCGCGAACGAAAGCGCGATGCGGTAACAGTCCGCGCTGCATTGTCGGGGCCTGCTTGCCACTCGACTTTGCGCCGGGCAGTTCTTGCGAAAGATAGGTCGCACTCTGGAATTTCCTGTGCAGGCAGCCCATTTCGGCAATATCTGTCTGGAGTTCTAGAGGCCACGTCGCCATCTCATCGTATTAGTTGAGCGGCGTGGCGGGCGTTGTGGTTCCACGTTTGCCGAGCACACTAACTGAATAGTAGATTGCGCCGCCGAAGAGCCGCGATTGGACACGCGCTGAGAGCACAGAAAAGGGAGGACCATTCAGTGGCCAAGAACCCAGCAGAGCGCAGCGCACCAACGCTTGGCAGCGCGATTATCATGATGGTCGCAATCATAGCGTTCATGCCGCTTGCCGCATCAGCCCAGCAATCAACAATCGAGTTGAAGAAGACCGCAACATGCGGTTGTTGCTCGGCTTGGGCGGACCGTATGCAAGCTGCTGGCTTCGAGGTTAAACGCGAGGACATGTCCATGGGGCAGCTCATGCAGTTTAAAATGAAGCATGGGATCCGGAAGAATTTCGCGTGTCATACGGCGCGCATCGGCGGTTACACCATTGAGGGGCATGTGCCGGAGCGGGAGATTCGGCGCTTGCTGCAGGAACGTCCGGATGCGATCGGGCTCAGCGTTCCAGGAATGCCTCTTGGCTCACCGGGTATGGACTTCGGGGAATCAACGGAAGCTTATGACGTTCTGCTCATCCGCAAGGATGGAAGCGCCGAGGTCTATGCGCACTACCCCGCGAAAAACGAGTCGGAGTTACCTCGATAATCTCGGGGGAGCGATCGGGTTGGGGCCGCCAAAGCGAGATCAATCTAGGGCGCATGGGTCCTGGCTGAGCTGTAACCTATAGAGGATGAGTTCGTTGGCCGGACCTGGAGTCGTGCCGACAGGCGTAAAGCCACAGTGTTCCATCATCCGGTGCGACCGTGTGTTCGGCTGATCGACGGCGGCGACAAGCTGCGCGAGACCAAGTGAACCGTGCGCATAGTCTATCAGTGTGGCCAATGCCTCGCCGGCCAGACCATGGCCCTAATACTCCGCCCGCAGCGCAATGATCGGCTCAATAAAACCGGCGATGGTTGGCACCGCGCTCATCTCGACCGGGACCGGCTGTAGTCCGGCGACTCCGAGGCAGTCACCACTTGGTTGTTCGATCATCCACAAGCCAAGGCCGCGCGCATCCAGCTGTGTACTTTGCGTGAGCATTGCCGCTACGGTCTCGCGGGGAAGCATCGTGTTGTCACACAGATAGCGACGAACCTCCTCTTCGTGCAGCAGCCCTAGCAGGGTGTCCAAATCTTCGGTTGTTGCCGGCCGCAACCGGCCACGTGGCATTGTGAGAACTGTTCTCATTCATCGCCTCTGGTTATGATGTTGGGAGTTCCCAAGTTCAGACAGGCTGTTGTACGTAACAATAAAGCTGTTTGAAAAGTTCGCGATTTTGAACCTGGCAAGTCTTGTTGCAGTACGGTTGCCGCTCCGTGGGATCGGACGGCTCACAATGTCGAGAACGAACCGAATGATCAATCGACGAGACTTTCTCATCGCCTCAGGAGCGGCCATCGCCGTGGGTGGGTTGCAGCTTCGGGCCGAGGCGATCAAGCCTTTGCAGATCAGGTCCCGCACGACAAGCTATGCGTTTGGAAAACCGGTAA
Source organism: Filomicrobium sp. (assembly GCA_029287535.1). Taxonomy (GTDB): domain Bacteria; phylum Pseudomonadota; class Alphaproteobacteria; order Rhizobiales; family Hyphomicrobiaceae; genus Filomicrobium. Next base: position 532 of record JARFQY010000210.1, on the reverse strand, counting down.
CCGAAGGCGTGATCAGCCTGCTGGACAACGCGCCCCCGCCCGTCATCCGATTGCGGCAAAACGAGCCAGCGGTGATCGATCTGACGAATGGTCTGGACGAGTACACGACCATGCACTGGCATGGCATCCGTCTTCCAAACGAGATGGATGGGGTCCCTTATCTCACGCAATTCCCACTGATAAAGGATGAGACGTTCCGGTACACCTTTACGCCTCCGGATGCGGGAACCTATTGGTACCATCCGCATTGCATGACGATGAGCCAGATGGCGCTCGGCCTGACCGGTATCCTGATCGTCGAAGAGCCGCAGGACATGGCTTTTGACGAAGACCTGGCGTTAAACCTAAAGGACTTTCGGCTCGACGCTGAAGGTCGGCTTCTGCCCTACTTCACCGCAAGGGGGGCGGCGAGGGCGGGAACACTCGGGAACACCCAAACGACAAACTGGCAAATCAATCCCGTCTACGATGTGCCGGCCGGTGGCCTGGTGCGATTACGGATTGCCGTGACCGACACCACGCGCATCTACAA
>JARFQY010000155.1 GCA_029287535.1 Filomicrobium sp. | reverse complement strand
ACATCCACACTAGAGTTGGATCGTCGGCAGCGTCAGATGTGTATAAGAGACAGGCGCTTCATGTTTTCGACGCATCTTTCTCAGACACCGTCGCAATCCCCCATTCTATTTTCCGCCAGGAAACCAACATGCATCTCAAAGATTTAAAACAGAAAAAGCCAGCCGAGCTCGTCACAATGGCCGAAGATCTCGGCGTCGAAGGCGCCTCGACCCTGCGCAAACAGGATTTGCTGTTCGGCATTTTGAAAGCCGAAAGCGAAGAAGGCGAGCTCATCATGGGCATGGGCACGATCGAAGTGCTGCCCGATGGCTTCGGCTTTCTGCGCAGCCCGGAAGCCAATTATCTGGCCGGGCCCGACGACATCTACGTGTCTCCGAACCAGGTCCGCAAATTCGGCCTGCGCACCGGCGATACGGTTGAAGGCGAAATTCGCGGTCCCAAGGATGGCGAACGCTATTTCGCCCTCACCAAGGTTACCGAGATCAATTTCGATGATCCGGAATATCTGCGCACCCGTGTCAATTTCGACAATCTGACCCCGCTCTATCCCGATCAGAAGCTCACGCTGGATAGCGATGATCCGACGATCAAGGACAAATCGGCCCGGGTCATCGATATCATTTCGCCTCAGGGCAAGGGCCAGCGCGCGTTGATCGTCGCGCCGCCGCGGACCGGTAAGACGGTGCTGTTGCAGAATATTGCGCACTCGATCACCGCGAACCATCCAGAGTGCTACCTGATCGTCCTGCTGATCGACGAGCGGCCGGAAGAAGTCACCGACATGCAGCGCAGCGTGAAGGGTGAGGTTATCTCTTCGACATTCGACGAGCCGCCCTCACGGCACGTCCAAGTGTCTGAAATGGTTATTGAAAAGGCGAAGCGCCTGGTTGAGCATAAGCGCGATGTGGTGATCCTTTTGGACTCCATCACGCGACTTGGCCGCGCCTACAATACGGTTGTGCCGTCCTCGGGTAAGGTGCTGACGGGTGGTGTCGACTCCAATGCGCTGCAGCGCCCGAAGCGCTTTTTCGGTGCTGCGCGCAACATCGAAGAGGGTGGCTCATTGACGATCATCGCCACGGCGCTCATCGAGACCGGGTCACGGATGGATGAGGTCATCTTCGAGGAATTCAAGGGTACGGGTAACTCGGAACTCATTCTCGACCGCAAGGTTTCGGACAAACGCGTCTTCCCCGCGATCGATGTGGCGCGCTCGGGTACGCGCAAGGAAGACCTGCTCGTGGCTGCCGATCAACTCAAGAAAGTCTACGTGCTGCGGCGGATCCTCAATCCCATGGGCACCATGGACGCAATCGAGTTCCTCATCGACAAGCTGAAGAGCACAAAGACCAATGGGGAGTTCTTCGACTCAATGAGTTCAAAGAACTAGTAGGGTAATTTTCTCTACTTGCTGAATTGTAGCAGGGGTGAATTCGTGGAAAATTGGAGTTGTAAGGACTCCGGTTTCACGTGAAACCTTTCTGCATTTTCTCGGGAACTTCTTCAGTTAATACTTCTCATAATTCCATGAGTTACGGTTTTGATCTCCTCTGTTCTTTTAACGTCTTCAGAAAATCTTTTGGCTCTGTCAAAGGTGGCGAACATTGCTGGCCCAGGCAGGCATACGCGGCGGCGCTGCCGTCAATCGCGGACTTGCCTTCAAGGGTTGGCGCGATCCGCTCGGCCGTCTCCGTTTCAAGAATGTGTTGTATAGACCCCGGTAGGGAGACGCCGTACAAGGCCCGGGCCATTTCGATTTGGTTCCGGCCGGCCGTGATGACGATGTGCTGGGGACTCATGGCGTCGATGGCGGCGGCCAGCAAACCGGCGTGAGCGATCAGATTGCGCTGAATGTCCGGTGAGAAGCTCTCCAGGATCGACATGGCCTGTTCGGAGTAGGTCTGGTTGCCAGTTAGGGATGCCAAGTGGGCCAGGTTCGAAAGCTGGATGGCGTTGGCATTCGGGGTCGCATCGTCAGTACCGGCAGCAAGGCGCGCGAGCACATCAGTGGTGTCATCGGCCGTTGTGGCGTAACGACTTTCGGTAACCAGCCAGTAATGGCCATGCAGAATGTCCGTCCAGCGGACCGCCTGAGCGAGGTAGTCGGCGTTTGCGGTCGCCTCGAACAGCCGCAAGGCTGCCCAGGTCATGTTGGCGTAGTCGTTGGCGGTTGCGGCGGCACCTAATCTGCCATCGCGATAGGAATGGCGAAGGCGTTCATCGACCGTCATTTTCTCGACGATGCAAGCAAAGGCGGTTTTGGCGCGCTCGAGCCACTGCGGCTGATCAAACACCTGGGAGGCGCGAGCAAGCGCGGCGATCATCAAGCCATTCCAGTCGGCGAGGACCTTGTCATCCCAGCCCGGCCTCACGCGATCCGCCCGGTGCGCGAGGAGCTTTTCGCGGAGGACCTTAAGTCTGGCCTCCTCCTCCCGCGACAAGAGACCCAAGCTTCGAAGCCGGTTGGGGATATTCTTCCCCTCCCAGTTTCCCTCTTCGGAGATGTCATAGACGTGGGAGAAAAACTCTCCGTCTTCAGAGCCCAAAGCCCGCTCGACCTCAGGCTTTGACCAGACGTAGAACTTGCCCTCCTCGCCCTCGGAATCGGCGTCTAGGGAAGCAGCGAATGCACCGCCTTCCGCGATCATCTCGCGCTCGAGCCATTCCACGGTTTCGGTGATGCGAAGCTTGAAGAGCGGATTGTGTGTTTCGCGCCAGACTTCTGTCATCAAGTCGATCAGCAGCGCGTTGTCATACAGCATCTTTTCGAAGTGCGGCGCGAGCCAGCGCTCATCGGTGGAATAGCGCGCAAATCCGCCACCCAGATGATCGTAGATGCCGCCTTGGCAAATGTGGGTCAACGTCTTCTCAACAGCGTTGGCAGCCTGCGTATTGTCAAAGCGAATGGCGCCGCGCCAGAGCATCCAGAAAAAGCTCCATTGGGGAAACTTCGGCGCGCCCTGAATGCCTCCGTGCTGAGGATCGATAACACCCACCATACGCTGGGTGAGCTCGGACAGGAGCCGGTCGCTCACCACGATTCCGCTTGAACCCGGGTTTCGTTCGGAAAGAGCGTTGGTCAGGATTTCGGCGTTGTGGGCGACTCGGTCGGGTTCGTCACGATAGATACGTGACAAATTTTGAAGGACATCCACGAAGCCCGGCCTGCCCCAGCGGGAGGTTGGGGGGAAGTAAGTGCCGCCGAAAAAGGGTCGTGCATCGGTGTCCAGGAACATGGTAAGCGGCCAACCGCCCTGCTCGCCCATCATATGAAGAGCGCTCATGTAGATGGCGTCGATATCGGGGCGTTCCTCGCGGTCGACTTTGATATTGACGAACAGGTCGTTCATGACCTCCGCGATTTCATCGTTTTCGAAGCTCTCGTGGGCCATGACGTGGCACCAGTGACAAGCGGCGTAGCCGATGGAGAGGAGGATCGGTTTGTTGGTCGCTTTTGCTTCCGCCAGGGCTTCCTCGCCCCAGGGCCACCAGTGGACAGGGTTGTCCTTGTGCTGCAGCAAGTAGGGGCTGGTTGTCTCGCTCAGGCGGTTGCGGCCCATTGTGGGTCTCCCTGGATCAGTGGTGCCCCGTTGCGTCGGCGAGGTCTAAACGAGTAATCGAGACTGATGGCCCGACATTCAACCTCCCAAGATACGATCTTTGCGCTTTCCAGCGCCGCCGGCCGCGCAGGAGTCGCGGCTCTCAGGATTTCCGGCGCCAAGGCTGGGGACGCACTCACGGCTCTAAGCGGGAGCCGGCTGGAGCCTCGCGTGGCGACGCTAAGGAAGCTTGTTGATCCGCAGACAGGAACCCTGATCGACCAGGGTCTTGTTCTGTGGTTTCCAGGCCCGGCGAGCTTTACTGGCGAAGATCTTGCGGAATTTCACGTGCATGGAGGCCGTGCCGTGGTGGCCGCACTCATCGCCGCGCTGGGGCGACTTGACGGATGCCGGATGGCGGAGCCAGGCGAATTCGCCATGCGGGCGTTTGAAAACGGCAAGATCGATCTGGCGCAGGCCGAGGGGCTTGCCGATCTCATCGATGCGGAGACAGAAGCGCAGCGTGTCCAGGCGGTGCAGCAGGCCGGCGGGGCGTTGTCGCGCCTCACCGAGCATTGGCGCGCCCGGTTGATTGAAGCGATGGGACTGGTTGAGGCGGCCATCGACTTTTCCGATGAATCTGATGTTGCAGAGGGTGCTGTCGGCCAGGCCGAGGCGCGGGTTGACGAACTCTACAAAGAGATCAGCCATCACCTCGATGATGGACATGGTGGTGAGATTCTACGTGATGGCCTCCAGGTTGTTCTCGCCGGTGCGCCCAATGTTGGAAAGTCGAGCTTGCTCAATACGCTTGCCCGCCGAGACGTGGCGATCGTCTCCTCAGAGGCAGGCACCACACGCGATGTCATCGAGGTTCATCTCGACCTGGAGGGCCTGCCGGTTGTCATATCGGACACAGCGGGGCTGCGTGAGGCCTCCGGCGAAGTCGAACGCGAGGGCGTGAAACGAACACGTGCGCGGGTACAGGATGCCGACCTGGTGATCTGGGTGCAGGATGGCTCGGCTAAGGGTGCAAGCGAGGACGCGCCAGAGGTTGGTCCCGACGGCGAACTCATGGTGATCGCCAACAAATGCGATCTCGATGCTCGCGAGGATACTGCTGAGGCACCTCGTCCCGATGTCCTGCGGGTGTCCGCCAAGACCGGGGAGGGTGTCGGCGAGCTGATAAAGGGCGTGGCAGAGGTCGCGCGGAGGAAAACAGGTGCCGGCGAAGATGCCGTTATTACGCGCGCCCGGCACCGGCAGCACCTGACAGCGTGCTGCGGGCACCTTGAAGGCTTCCTCAAAAGATCTTCGGATGTGGAATTACGTGCGGAGGACCTACGCCTGGCCGCAGATGCATTGGGCCGCATATCCGGAAAGGTCGATCCAGAAGATGTGCTGGACGAGGTGTTCGGTCGCTTCTGTATTGGCAAGTAATGGCTGCGTGTCTTGTTGTGTTTCACGTGAATCAATTCTATCGAGGCGTCGTTTTTTGAATTGAATTGCCGCGCCTGAGCCCGATGTTTCACGTGAATCATTGGTCAATGGCCAAATGTAATTCGCTTGTGGATAGGGTTCGGGCTGGGGCGATGCGAACGGATCGCTTTCCTCGGGCGGAGTGCCGATCTAATACGGAGCCATGAAAATGCGGTTCGACGTCATCGTTGTTGGTGGAGGGCACGCGGGTGTTGAGGCCGCGGCTGCTGCAGCGCGTCTTGGTGCGCAGACCGCACTGGTGACGCACCGCTTCGATACGATCGGCGAAATGTCATGCAACCCGGCGATTGGCGGCCTCGGCAAAGGTCATCTGGTGCGTGAAATCGATGCGCTGGACGGTCTCATGGGGCGGGTCGCCGATGTTGCGGGTATTCAGTTCCGGCTGCTCAATCGCTCCAAGGGACCAGCGGTGCAGGGGCCCCGTGCACAAGCCGACCGAAAGCTCTACCGGGAGGCGATGCAGGCAGAGATCCGATCAATCCGGAACCTGACCGTGGTTGAAGGCGGGGTTGAGGATCTGATCGTCGAAAACAACCGGGTTGTGGGGGTTGTAACGGGGGACGGTCGAGCCTTGAGTGCCGGAGCGGTGGTGCTTACCACAGGCACTTTCCTCAATGGGCTCATCCACATGGGTGATGAGAGGATCCCGGCCGGGCGTGCGGGCGAGGAGCCGGCGAGGAGGCTCTCAGAGAGGCTTTATGGTCTTGGGTTGGCGATGGGGAGATTGAAGACCGGGACCCCGGCCCGTCTGGTCTCCCGCACAATCGACTGGGCGTCGCTTGAGATGCAACCTGCCGATGATCCCCCGATACCGTTTTCGTTCCTGACGGAGCGGATCACGACTCCGCAGATTGCTTGCGGCATCACGAAGACGACCTCTCAGACGCACGATATCATCCGGGCGAACCTTTCGCGGGCGCCGATGTATTCGGGGGCAATTCAAAGTGTCGGACCGAGATATTGTCCTTCGATCGAGGACAAAGTCGTTCGGTTTGCCGACCGGTCCTCGCACCAGGTGTTCCTGGAACCCGAGGGGCTGGATGACGAGTTGGTTTATCCCAATGGCGTCTCGACATCGCTTCCCGCCGAGGTCCAGGAGGCTTTTTTGCGCACGATGCCCGGGCTTGAGCGCGTTGAAATCCGGCGCCCGGGCTACGCGATCGAGTATGACTATGTCGATCCGCGAGCGCTGAAGCCGACACTCGAGGTCAAGACGCTCGCCGGTCTCTTCCTCGCGGGCCAGATCAATGGGACGACGGGGTATGAGGAGGCTGGCGCTCAAGGGCTCATTGCGGGCCTCAACGCGGCGCTGCTGTCCGGAGGGGTGAATCGCGAGATCATCGTCTCCAGAGCAGATGGATATCTCGGCGTAATGATCGATGATCTGGTGACACGCGGCGTCTCCGAGCCCTATCGCATGTTCACGTCGCGCGCGGAATTCCGCTTGAAGTTGCGTGCCGACAATGCAGATCAGCGGCTCACGCCCCTCGGGCTCTCGACTGGCTGCGTCGGTGAGGAGCGTCGGGGACAGTTTGAAGCAAAGATGTCGGCGCTGCATGACGGGCAGGAGCTTCTGGCGCGATTGTCTCTTACGCCCAATGAAGCCGAGCAACACGGTATCCGCCTCAACAAGGATGGCCGCCGCCGTTCGGCATTTGACCTGCTGTCACTTGCGGAGATCACGATCGACAGGCTGCAGCCGATCTGGCCGGAGCTAGCACGACTTGACGGCAAGATCGCCGGACAGCTGGCCGTTGATGCGCGTTATTCGGCCTATGTGCGGCGGCAGGAGGAGGATGTCGCGGCGCTACGCCGTGATGCTGCGATCCTCATTCCTGAGGCGTTCAATTATGCCGAGATCCCAGGGCTTTCGAACGAGCTACGGCAAAAGCTCGAGCAGCACCGGCCGCATTCGCTAGCCCAGGCACAACGCATTGACGGGATGACCCCGGCGGCGTTGATGCTGCTTGCGGCGCATCTGAGAAAACGCTCGGTAAAGGCGTCGGCCTGATGGCCCCGGACACTTCCCAGGTCAGGATCACCGGGCCGGAGGATTTCCAGGCCTATTTCGAGGTGTCCGACGAGACCATTCAGCGGCTGGAGATTTATGAGCGGACGCTGCGGCAATGGCAGAAGAAAATAAATCTCGTCGCGCCCAGTACGCTGCAGGACGTCTGGCAACGGCACTTCGCGGATAGCGCGCAGTTGCTCAGGCTGGCTCCTGCTGGCGCCCGACGGTGGGTGGATCTGGGCTCGGGTGCTGGATTTCCCGGAATGGTCCTCGCCATCCTTCGGGCCGACCGAAATGGGGAGTTGAGCGGCGAAAGACACGTTTTGATCGAGAGCGACAGCCGAAAAGCCGCTTTCCTTGGGGAAATCTCACGAAAGACCTCCATCCCTGTGGACACAGCTGTCGCGCGAATCGAGTTATCCTCGACTCAGGGTAGATACACATCTGTGGATGTGTTGACGGCACGTGCGTTGGCGCCGCTCGATCGGCTGTTCGATTTGACTGCTCCATTTTTCGGTACCGGCACGGTTGCGTTGTTTCTCAAGGGCCGGGACGTCCAGCAGGAAATCAAGGCGGCGGAACGGAAGTGGCGATTCACATATGAGCTGGCCAATAGCCTGACGGATCAAGACTCGCGCATTGTCATCGTGCGCAGGCCGGAGGCCAAGAGCGAAGGGACCTAACCGTGACAGGCGCAGACTCAACGAGCAAACGCCCACGCGTCCTCGCCATTGCCAATCAGAAGGGCGGGGTCGGCAAGACGACGACAGCCATAAACCTTTCGACGGCGCTCGTTGCCGTCGGTGAGCGCGTGCTAGTCGTAGACCTTGATTCACAGGGGAACGCTTCAACCGGTCTCGGCATCGAACCGGAGAACCGGGGACATACATCTTATGATGTGATGGTTGGCAACGTCAGTCTCGTCAACGCTGCCCTACGGACCGCGGTCCCGGGTCTTGATCTGGTGCCGGCGAACAGTGACCTGGTTGGCCTGGAAGCCGAGCTCTTTCATGAAACGGACCGACCGTTCCGGATGCGGGATGCAGTGGCGGAACTCTATCAATACTGCGCAGGTCTGCCGGAGGACGAATCTTATTCGTACCTCCTCATCGATTGCCCTCCGTCGGTGAATATCCTGACACTCAACGCCATGACCGCGGCTGATGCGGTCTTAGTCCCCGTGCAATGCGAGTTTTTCGCGCTCGAAGGGATTTCGCAGTTCAAAGAGACAATCGACCAGATCCGGGGGAGTTTGAACCCGGTCCTTGAGATTCAGGGCGTTGTCCTCACCATGCACGATGCGCGGACCTCACTATCCAAGGAAGTCGCCGCAAACGTGCGGGAATTCTTTGGCCCGAAGGTCTACAACACGATGATTCCGCGCAATACGCGGGTCGCCGAGGCACCCTCCCACGGCAAACCGCTGTTGCTATATGATTATGATTGTGCCGGGAGCCAGGCCTATATCCGCCTGGCGACCGAGATCATTGAGCGTGAACGGCAATTCAGGGCCGCTTGAGTTTGGATTTTGGGCTCACGTCGAGGGCCCATCGTTTGAAACTGCGGCGTGACAGGACGGTTGCTGGCGATCCGCAAGGTGGCCGGCAGCTCATTCATTCGAGAGGGCAGCGCGGCATGAACACGCCGGCGAAGAAGAACAGATTGGGTCGGGGGCTTGCATCGTTGATCGGAGGAAACGGGAATAGCAATGTCGAGCCGCTGCCCGTTGCCGCGAAGCGTGCTGCGGAGGCTGAAAAGCCTGCTTCCAAAGATGGTGGAAGCGTCCTCGCGGCAGGCGCGGGAGACCGGCTGCAGGGAGAGCACAAGCTCATCGCGATCGATAAGATCAAGCCGAGCAGCCTCAACCCGAGACGTGAATTTCACGACGAAGACCTCGCCGAACTGGCGGACTCCATCCGCGCCAAGGGGCTCGTCCAGCCGATCCTTGTGAGGCCCGATGCGGTCGCAGGAGGTTATTACGAGATTGTCGCCGGTGAACGGCGCTGGCGAGCGAGCGGCAAGGCGGGGCTACATCGCATCCCCTGCGTCGTGCGCGACCTTTCCGACAAGGAAGTTCTCGAACTTGCAATCATCGAGAACGTCCAGCGTGCCGACCTCAACGCGATCGAAGAGGCCGCGGGTTATCGCGAACTGATCGAACGCTTCCATTACTCCCAAGAGCAGATCTCGGAGATTATTGGTAAGAGCCGCAGCCATGTTGCCAACACCTTGCGCCTGCTGAGGCTGCCGGATGCGGTGCAGGCTCTTGTCCAAATGGGCAAGCTCACGGCAGGTCATGCGAGGGCTCTCATCGGCCGGGAGGATGCCGTCATCTTGGCGGAACGCATTATTGCCGATGACCTCAACGTCCGCGCGGTCGAGGCGCTTGTACAAGGCGGGCTCGAAACTGGCGGCAAGGGGCGAAAGGTTCGAGAAAAGGACGCCGACACGAAGGCTTTTGAAAAGGAGCTGACTGAGGCGCTGGGCCTGAAGATCGAGATCAAGCGTAGCTCTGGGGAAAGCGGTACACTGACGATCAAGTACGGAAATTTCGATCAACTCGAATACATTCGTATGAGACTCACGGGCTCCTATAGTTGATGCGCTTTTTGCGCTATCTCATTCCTTAAATTCGATAGGCACGAGACATCCGCTTGACGATTTGGATTCGGCCTGATCGATTAGGATGACGAATTAAGCAGCGCTGAGAGTATTATGAGTGATGCCGTCTTGATGCGGCTGGCCGCGACAATCCGAGAGCGCCGCGCTGCCGGAGCCGACAAATCCTACACACGTGAGCTTCTTGATGGCGGGGCCAGGCGCTGCGGCAAGAAGCTTGGCGAGGAAGCGACCGAGACCATCATCGCCGCGCTTTGCGAGGACGATGAGGCACTGAGAGCCGAGGCCGCGGATCTGCTTTACCACCTGTTGGTTCTCTTGGAGTCACGTGACGTCAGGATTGGCGAAGTCTTGGAGGTCCTCGATGCCCGGATGGGTATGTCGGGACTGCAGGAAAAGGCCAACCGTCAAACGATGGCAGATCGGACATAGGCCGGTGGCAGAATCCGAGATCATACCCGCACAACTGGAGTTTTCTCCCTATCAGTTCTTCGGCCGCGAAGAGTGGGCCAAGCTGAGAGCTGATACGCCAATGACGCTTGTGCCGCGCGAGCTCGATGAGCTGTCCGGCCTCATAGAAACGCTGTCCGTGAAGGAGGTTGAAACAATTTATCTCCCTTTGTCGCGGCTGCTGAACCTGTACGTTGCCGCCGCGCAGGAGCTTCACGCGGTAACCTCTACGTTTCTGGGACAGAAGGAACGCAAGGTTCCCTTTATTATCGGGGTTGCCGGCTCGGTCGCGATCGGCAAGAGCACGACAGCGCGTGTGCTCAAGGCGTTGCTGGCGCGGTGGCCGGACCATCCGCGCGTCGACCTCATCACGACCGACGGATTTTTGTTTCCCAACGAGGAGCTCGAGCAGCGCGGCTTGATGGACCGCAAGGGCTTTCCGGAGAGCTTTGATTCGGTGAAGCTGCGCAACTTCCTGGTCGAAGTGAAGTCGGGCCGGCAAAGGGTCCTGGCGCCTGTCTACTCGCACTTCCATTACGATATTCTGCCCGACAAGGAGGTCGTGATCGAGCGGCCGGATATTCTAATTGTCGAAGGGCTCAACGTCCTGCAGCCGGCGCGCTTGCCCAAGGACGGCAAAGTCATTCCGTTTGTCTCGGACTTCTTCGACTTCTCCATCTATCTTGATGCCGACGTCGAACTCATCGAGCACTGGTATGTGGAACGCTTCATGCGGCTGCGAAAAACGGCGTTTCGCGACCCCGGAGCCTACTTTCACCAGTATGCTCTATTGAGTGACGACGAGGCGCGGCAGAAGGGGCAACAGATCTGGCAGGGGATCAACCGCAAGAACCTGGAAGAGAACATTCTGCCGACGAAACAGCGGGCCAGATTGATTTTGCGAAAGTCCGCGAGCCATAGGATCGAGCGGGTAGCGCTGCGCAAGTTGTGAGGCCGCGGAGCGTCCCGAAGTTATCACGAAACAAAAAACGGCCGCTTTGGGGAAGCGGCCGTTTTCTATTGTGCATTTGAGAAATGAGGGAAAAGGTACTTGCTTATGTGCCGGCGAGTTTCATTGCGGGTTGGGGCCCTCCGAAACCCAGCATGGCTTGGGAGAAAGCAAGTTGATAGCGTAACGCGCTGCGCATGGCAGGAGACTGCAAAGACTGCGTTGCGAGTACAAGTTGGAGTTGGAATACTGTAGATGCGCTGCGAAGACTTGCCGATAACATTCGTAGCAACGCATCATGCGATATTGGTTCAATGAGAGATGCTCTGGTTTTTTCTTCGTCGGAGTTCGACTCTGAACTGCTGGCCGATTCTTTTCTTGGAGCCTCTGACTTGGTTGGCTCACGAGAACTATTAAGAGCCATGGTTCGAGCCTCGGTTTGATGTACGCTTGAGTCCTTATAGTACGCCGAACTATGAGTATCTTTATGATTCAATTCACGCAACAAACGCTCTTTTTGACGATTGAATTTATCACGAAGCCTACGAATCGTCGACGGATCGAAAATGCCGATGTTCTTGATTGCTGTCGTGGGCCGCAGGTCAGGGTCCGCCGCGATCAGTGCGGCAATTTCCCGGAGAGTACCGCTATCGTCAATGCCGGTCCCTCTTGGACGGCCTCTTTGGGACTGGTCGGAATTCATTGTGGTCAAGCCCTGTCTGAAGCGTGCGTTGGATGTTGTTGATATTCTGTCAATTTTTTGGAAACGTCTAGGGAGAATAAATACGAAAGACGGAGTGGTGGCATGTCAGTAGCTACATTGTTGCGCTTTTGCACCCCGTTTTGCTTCGAATAATCCATTTTCTATTGTTTGAATCGTATTACGGCGAGAAATCCAACTTTTGAGGATTGGAAGATTGTTCATTTAGAAGAGTTTTGATTCGGCGGCGGACATCCGAAAATCTTCTTTAAGTTGGGTGTTTGGAGGTCTTTTATGGTCTTGGGGTGCTTCAATTTTGGGAAACGTACAAATTGTCCGCGGAATTGTTACGAATAGAAGCCTTGAGTTTTTAAGGCTATCTGGTACTGGGCGGATTCAAACGAATAGGACTGCGCTTTGGCGCCCATTGACGACAGGATGAGGAGGGCGTTTGAATTGTTGGAAGACGAAAATGCATGCACTAACAAGGAAACGGAACCCAAAGTCCAGAGAGTCGTATCCGAGAATTTAAATGACCTGGAAGATGGTCTTTATGCCATTCAATATTTTCTTCCGGCCAATCGATTGAAACAGGCCGCGCGGCACTGGCGATCTTGAGGGAAGGGCATATCCTCGGTTCAGACAAATTTGGGGGCGTCTTTGAAGGCCGGCTATTCCCTGACAGTGATGGCGGTGCCGAATGGGTTGTCTTGAAGTTGCGGGTTCCACCCGGTGGGTGTTTGGTGACCGGGCTATGCGTGGGCGGCGACGGGGCGCAGCTCGAATTGCGGGGGAACCTGCATCGGTCTCGGTCTGGTTGGCGAGGCGCTTTGGATGTGGCGGGAGAAACGGTGGAGGTGCGTTTTCAATTCGTCGGAGCGTTGCCACATGAGTTTGCGCCTTGAGACGGGTTCGCGACGGGCGATATAACAGCAAGCGTGGCGAGACGCGGAACCCTGTTTTCAGGGGACGTGATTTATATCGAGGAGAAGAGTTTGGTTGAGACGGTGAGACCCCACCGCACAATCCGATGAGCCGGCCGGAGCGTGTTTTGCTGGGACGTGTCGTAGCCGCGCACGGAGTGCGTGGTGATGTTCTGGTCAAGACGTTCACCGGTGATCCCGCCGATATCTCTCAATACGGCGCTCTGACCGATGCCAGTGGTGGCCGGCCCCTGGAGCTATCGGTGAGGCGCGTTACCGCGAAGGGTCTGATCGCGGGTATTCGCGGCGTTGGAGACCGTACGGCGGCGGAAGCACTGAAGGGCGAAGAGCTTTGGGCCGACCGTGAGTGTTTTCCCAGCGCTGAAGAAGACGAATTCTACTACGTCGATCTCATCGGACTTGAAGCCGTTGATTTGTCAGGGGCTCCGTTCGGCAAAGTCGCCAACGTGGTCAATTATGGGGCCGGTGATCTTCTCGAAATTGCTTTATTGGACGGAGGACAACGCGAGCTTGTGCCCTTCAAACTCGACTATGTGCCTGATGTCGATCTTGGAGCGGGGCGACTCGTCGTTACATGGCCTCTACAATTCGAGAGCCTGCGGCCAGAGGATGCCTCGGGCGATGAGAATGGGGCCGAGTGAGCAAACTGTTGTGTTGTCGAAAGCGGCAGGCCTTAGAGTGCTTCGCCGCGTAACAAGCGCGGTACGTCACCGCTCAGGCCGGCGGCCTCCTTCACGAGGAGCGACTTAGCCCCGGGAAGCCGATCAATCAGCCCAAGCCCCGCATCGCGAATGGAGCGTAGGACAGGGTTGTCGTTAGAGAAGAGCCGGTTGAGACCATCAAACGCTGCACTGGAAACCGCAGAATCGAAACGCCGCCATCGTTCGTATCTAACCAAGCCCTCTGGATCGGAAGGCGGCAGGCCGATGCGGGCGTTCTCGACAATAATCTCCGCCAATGCAGCCACGTCACGCATTCCCAGATTGAGCCCCTGGCCGGCAATGGGGTGCACGCCGCGGGCCGTATCTCCAACTAGTGCCAGCCTTGGTGCGATGTAGGTCCGTGCCAGGCGCAGGTTGAGCGGCCAGGACGCCGGATTTGCAATAACCGTGATCTCGCCGAGTCGGCCGGTGAAGCGGGTCGCAACCTCGCGCAGGAAGCCGGCCTCGTCTAGCGCCATGATGCGTTGCGCCTCGTTCGTCTTCTCCGACCAGGTGATGCAGCTGCGATTGCCCGGCAGGGGCAGAATGGCAAAGGGGCCGGCGGGTAAAAAGTGCTGCACCGCCCTGCCGTGATGCGGCTTCGAGTGGGCGACGAGTGTGCAGATACCCGATTGGCCGTAGTCCCAGCCGATGGTCTTTATCCCTGCCTGGTCCCGAATTCGGGAAATGCGGCCCTCCGCTGCGATAACAAGGTCTGCCTCAAGTTGTAGTCCTGACGAGCAGGTGACCGATGCACTGTTCGGCCCGGTGTCGAAGTCATGGGCTTGCGTGCCGGTGATGAAAGTTAGGTTCGCAGCCTCCAGCTTGCCGCGGAGTGCTCCAGCGATAGCTGAGTCAGGTACGATGTGCGAAGCCGGCTCGTTGTCATCGAGAGCGTTTTCGTAGGTCAGGAGAACCGGCCGGACGGCGGCGTCGAGGTCTGAATCGGTAATTTCGATTTCGCTGACCGGCTGGGCTTCTGAGACGACGGCGGACCAGACGCCGATATACTCGAGGAGGTGTCGTGAAGCTGCAGCAATGGCAAACGCGCGGGGGCTTTCTGGCGGCCTGAAACCGGCGGGGGCTTTGTCGATAACGGCGATCGATAAAGATCCGTCGAGGGCTTCGGTGAGCGCCAGAGCCAGCGCTGCACCCGTGTAGCTGGCGCCGGAAATCAAGATGTCGAAACGTTGGGTCATGTCCTCTGGCCGATCATTTCTCGGGCAAGAGACTTTGCGCCGTGGTTGGAGGTTCGTAAAGTCCGCGCAAAGCGGATGCGTCAAAAAACGCAAGCAAATCGAGACCCAAGGAGCGTGCACATCATGAGTGAAGCCAAAAAGGACGCTGTTTCCAAACTCGTGGCGCTGCTGGATATCGAGCGCCTGGACGAGCTCCTGTTTCGCGGGCAATGCGGGTCCGTTGGACTTCGGCGTGTGTTTGGCGGACAGGTTCTGGCGCAAGCGCTGGTCGCAGGACTGCGCAGCGTCGGGCAGGAACGCTCTGTGCACTCCTTGCACGGATACTTCATTCTGCCAGGCGAATTGGGCCATCCGATCATCTACGAGGTTGAGAATCTGCGCGACGGAGGCAGTTTTTCGACGCGGAGGATTAAGGCCATTCAGCATGGCAAAGTGATCTTCGTGATGGTGGCGTCTTTTCATCGGAGCGAGGAAGGCCTCGACCACGGCGCAGTCATGCCGGATGTGCCGCCTCCCAACGAACTCAAGAGCGGGCATGAGTTGTTCACCGGCGAATTCGCGAACCTTCCCCAATCCATGCAACGGTTCTGGAAAAGGTTTCATTCGATTGATTTCCGACCGGTGGACATCTCGCGTTACATCGATCGCAAGCGGCGCAAGCCAGCGCAGCATATCTGGTTCAAAGCCGCGGATGCATTGCCCGACAATCCGGAAGTGCATGCCGGCTTGCTAGCTTATGCATCAGACTTCGCACTCCTGGAGACGGCTTTGGTGGCGCACGGGAAGCTCCTGTCGGATCCGGACGTGCGATTGGCCAGCCTTGATCATGCGCTTTGGTTTCACCGGCCATTCCGGGCGGATGAATGGTTACTCTATTCACTCGACAGTCCCAGCAGCTCAGGCGCGCGCGGCTTCTGCCGCGGGCAGCTCTTTACCGAGGACGGCAAGCTGGTGGCGTCCAGCGCGCAGGAAGGCCTGATGCGCATCGGTTAGCGGCTGCTTCAGGACGACAGGTCGGCACGTTCCAGCTGACGGCGATCTGCTACGATTTGGCGGGAGGCTTCGGCGCCGATGCCGACATTGCAGAACACGACCTCGGCCAGGTCGAGGCTCGCTTCAATTGTTTCGGGAACGACTGAGCTGGCGCCCTTCTCGAGAAGCCTCACTCCGTGTTCGCGGTCGCGAGCCCTGGCGATGATCGGCATGGTGGGATGCGCGGCGCGGACAGCGGCAACGATCCGCTCGGCGTCATTCCGGTTGTCCATGGTAACGACGAACGAGGCGGCGCGCTGAATGCCAAGCTGGTGGAGGATGTCCGTTTCAGAGGCGTCGCCGTAGTAGACGGGATGGTTCTCGTTGCGGTACCGCGCAACCGTCGCAACATCGAGATCGAGGGCGACATGTGCAATGTGCTGAGATTCCAATAGCGATCCCAGCATCTGACCCACCCGCCCGTAGCCGGCGAGGATGACGTGATTGACTAGGAGATCGTCGGATACGTCAGGTGGCGTCAAACTGGCCGCAGAAGAATCGACACTTGGTGGCGGCGTGAGATAGGCACCCAACATCCTTGCCAGGCGGGACAGCAAGGGCGTGATCAGCATCGACACGATCGTAACCAGGAGGATGAAATTCGCCACGTCACGTTCAACGACGCCAAGCGACAGCGCCAGCGCAAGCACGACGAAGGCAAACTCGCCGCCTTGGCCAAGCAGCAAAGCACTCTCGGCGGCAGTGGCGCGAGCTATCCCAAACATACGAGCCAGCGCATAAATGATGGTTGACTTGATCGCCAGCAAACCGATCACGGAGGCGATGATGGGCAATGGGTTATTCCAGACGGCGGTCAGATCCAGGCTCAGGCCAATCGACAGAAAGAAGAGACCGAGGAGCAAGCCCTTAAAGGGCTCGATGTCGACTTCGATCTGATGGCGGTACTCCGTCTCCGCCAACAGCAGGCCGGCAAGAAAGGCACCAAGCGCCAATGACAAGCCGGCGTGCTCCGTAATCGCGGCCGTGCCGATTATGGCGAGAAGGACCATCGCCATGAACAATTCGCGGCTCTTGGCCATGCCCACGAAACGAAAGAGCGGCCGAACCGCGAGGCGTCCGATGAGAAAGATCACGCAGATGACCGTGGCGGCCTTGGCCAGTGCGACCAACAAGCCCGTGGCCATCCCATTGCCGGAGGTCTCACCCAGGAACCCGGTGAGAAAAAGGATCGGGACAACAGCCAGATCCTGAAAGAGTAGAATCGAGAAGCTGACGCGCCCCGTCTGCGAGGTGAGCCGCTTGGTTTCAATCAGCAACTGCATGACAATCGCAGTCGAAGAGAGGGCGAGACAGCCACCAATCACTGTAGCGGCCTCCGCCGAGTTCCCGAACGAATAGGCGATAAGGCCTATGACTATGCTCGACACAACCACCTGTAATCCGCCAAGCCCGAAGACGAGGTGGCGCATGGAAACCAGACGTTCGATGGACAGTTCCAGGCCGATCATGAAGAGCAGGAACACGACACCGAGTTCGGCGAATGTCCGCACGCCCTCGGCGTCAGCGATCACAAAGTAAGACAGCAATGGAAAGTCTTCTGTGAAGCGGCCGAGCCCAAATGGACCTATGACCAGGCCAGCCACAATGAAGCCGAGCACGGGGCTGATGGCCAGTCGTTGCATCACGGGAACCAATAGCCCTGCGACGATCAGGAAAATGATCACATCCTGAAGGAGTGCGGCGTGCTGATGCATTTTCCTCTTCGCATTCTGGAATTTGGTACAGGCGAAACCCGACACGGATTATCGGCATGCTCGGTTGACCACGTCGAAGGCCGCGAGCCGGTGTCCCCACTATGAAGTGCCGATTGTGCCCGGGCCGAAGCTCTATTCGTTCGCCGCTTGTCGCAGCGTCACGTGCCATCGGCGCCGAGGCCATTCCTGATGATTGCTGAGATGAACGCCCGAAACAACCCGATCCGTGCCCAGTCTGTCAGCCGAGTGTGCAGACGCACAAAAAACGCTCAAATATGCCGATTTGCATAAATTTTGTGCATAAACCGTGTGCGGCGAATCATACAAGTTCCCCAGGGCCCTCCTCAAAAACAAAGCATTTCATAGGCTTACGAGAAATACGGAGATTTGGCACAGGTCTTGAGAACGGGTTAACCGGATCTTGGTCGATGCGGCTGTTTTTGCTCGCAGTGCGGGTGAAGCAACGCTTCGGTCTGAAAGCTCCATGACGCGGTCCAAAGTTCAGAGGGCTAATGATGAAGCTACTCACAGCCATTATCAAACCCTTCAAGCTCGAAGAGGTGCGCACGGCGCTCACCGATCTCGGCCTCGAAGGTATGACGGTCACGGAAGTCAAGGGCTACGGTCGCCAGAAGGGCCATACCGAAATCTATCGCGGCGCGGAGTACGCCGTGAGCTTCCTACCAAAAATCAAAATCGAAATCGTGGTGCCAGCCCAACAGGTCGAAAAGGCCATCGAGGTCGTCCAGACGGCGGCTCGTACCGGACAAATCGGTGACGGAAAGATCTTCGTCGCTTCCATCGATCGAACCGTTCGGGTGCGCACTGGCGAAACCGACGAAACCGCTCTTTGAGTGAAGTGGAGGGGAATGTTTATGAATTCTCTACAACGTAATGTGAACCTCGGACTGGCCGCCTTCACGGTGCTGGCCATGTCCGTCGTTCCCAGCCTGGCGCAGGATGCTGCGCCAGCGGTCGACAAGACAGCGGCTACGGCCCCTAATGTCGACTATATCTTCAATACGCTCCTGTTCTTGATGGGCGGCTTCCTGGTGATGTGGATGGCCGCCGGCTTTGCGATGCTCGAAGCTGGCCTTGTGCGCACCAAGAACGTGGCGATGCAATGCACGAAGAATATCGCCCTCTACTCCATCGCAGGTTTGATGTTCTGGATCGTCGGTTACAACCTGATGTATCCAGGCGACTCGTGGGTCTTCGCTGAATACCTCGGGAAGTTCGAACCGGTGACGATGCCAGACCCGGCGCAGGATACCGCCAACAGCTATGCCACTGGCTCCGACTGGTTCTTCCAGATGGTGTTCTGTGCAACGACGGCGTCGATTGTTTCGGGCACATTGGCCGAGCGCATCAAACTGTGGCCGTTCCTGATCTTCGTGATCATTCTCACCGGTTTCATCTACCCGATCCAGGGTTCCTGGGAATGGGGTGCCGGTTGGCTCGACGACATGGGCTTCTCGGACTTCGCTGGTTCGACGCTGGTCCACTCGACAGGTGGCTGGGCGGCTCTTGCAGGTGCGCTCCTACTGGGTGCACGCGCGGGTAAGTTCGGTCCGAATGGCGAGATCCATCCGATGCCGGGTTCGTCCATGCCGCTTGCAACGCTTGGTACATTCATCCTGTGGCTTGGCTGGTTCGGCTTCAACGGCGGTTCGCAGCTGGCGCTGGGATCGCTGGAGAACGCATCCGCGGTCGCCAAGATCTTCGTCAACACCAACATGGCCGCGGCTGCCGGTGTGGTCGTTGCAATCGTGCTGACACAGGTGATCTACGGCAAGGTCGACCTGACCATGGCCCTCAACGGCGCATTGGCCGGCCTCGTATCGATCACCGCGGAACCGCTGACGCCGGCCATCTGGCAGGCAGTGCTTATCGGTGGTGTTGGCGGTGTGATCGTCGTCCTGACGGTTCCGATGCTCGACAAGATGCGCATCGACGACGTCGTCGGCGCCATTCCGGTTCACTTGTTCGCCGGTATCTGGGGAACCCTCATCGTTGCCTGGACCAATACCGACGTCAACATTGCCGTGCAGGCTGTCGGCGTAGCAGCGGTCGGTGTGTTCGTGTTCGTTACGAGCTTCGTTGTCTGGGGCATCTTGAAGGTCACGATCGGCCTGCGCCCGACGCTCGAAGAAGAGACCGACGGCCTCGACAAAGCCGAGATCGGATTGGAAGCCTATCCAGAATTTGGTTCGGGCAGCCAGCGGATCTGACCCCGCGCAACACTGCAGCCCGCCGTTCAGGCGGGCTGTCCATCCCGAGGCTGATCATGTGCAAAATAGGAAGGGCCCCCGGACTCGCGTCCAGGGGCCCTTTCAATTGGTTGATCATGACCGCTGCGCCAACCGGCTCGAATGCGGTCAATGTCCCTTACCGGATCGAGAATTCGATGCGGCGGTTGAGGGCACGCTCCCGACTCGTTGCGTTGGAGGCGACCGGTTTTGTTTCACCGTGGCCGATGGCTTCCAAGCGCGCGCGCTCGATACCGGCAGTCGCCAGGAATTCGAGCACGGACAACGCGCGTGCTTCGGAGAGTGCCTGGTTGGCCTCGCTGGGACCTATGCTGTCGGTGTGACCCTCGATGAGGATGGCCACTTTACCGCAGTCCTTGATCGTCTTGGCGATGAGCTGGAGCGCTTCGTTGGACTGGGGCTGAAGTTTGGCGCTGGCACTCCTGAAGAAGATCCTGCGCTCAGAAGCCAATCGACGGAGGTCCTCGGAGCAGGCGTCGCGGCGGGCGGCGGTGTCCGTGCCAGCCGCTGCGACGGTTTGTGAGGGCCCGGTTCCCCAGCCTTCGCGTTCGCTGAGCAGAGCAGCCAGGTCACCTGTTCCACCCGTTGCGGCGGCGGCTTGAGTGGTGCCGGCGGAGGGCTCCGTGCCCCAGCCTTCGCGTTCGCCGAGAAGATCACTCATGACCTGCCTGATTTTATCAGGTGCGATATCGGCGACCTTGGGAATGGGTCTTGCTTCGAGCTCATGAACGATAGGTGGCTTGGCATCGCCGGCGACAACGGCTTTGGGGAACTCCAGCTTGGCTGTGGCGCCCTTGGCCAATGGCGGTTTGACGGTCTTGACGTCGGGACCGGTTCCCCAGCCTTCGCGTTCGCCGAGCAGGGCAGCCAGGTCACCTGTGCCGCCGGTTGCGGTGGCCATCGCGGTGCTGGCGGAGGGTTCCGTGCCCCAGCCTTCGCGTTCGCTGAGAAGATCACCCATGGCCTGCCTGATCTTGTCGGGTGCGATGTCTGCGACCTTGGGGATGGGTCTTGCTTCGAGCTCATGGACAATAGGTGGCTTGGCATCGCCGGCGACAACGGCTTTGGGGAACTCCAGCTTGGCTGTAGCGCCTTTGGCCAATGGCGGTTTGACGGTCTCGACGTCGGGGCCGGTTCCCCAGCTTTCGCGCTCCGCGAGCAGGACGGTCAGATCACCAGTGCCGCCGGTTGCGGCTGTGCTGGAAGGATCAGCGGTGCTCTTTGATGGTTCCGTTCCCCAGCTCTCGCGCTCCTTTAGGAGGGCGTTTCGAGCCCGAACGATATCTGCTTGCGAATCAAGCGCCAGTTTTGGCAACGGCCGCTCGACTTCGGGTTGAACAATGGTCTCTGCTGACGGGCCGGAAGGTGCAGCGGCTGTTCCAGCAGCGAAGTTCGCTGGGGCGCCCTTGGCTAAAGGTGCCTTGACGGTCTTTGGAGCGGGACCCGTTCCCCACGTTTGGCGCAGGGCGAGAAATCCTTCCAGATCGCCGGTTGCTTCCGCGGTGACGCCCGCGACGTCGAGGCCAGAAGCGGAGGCTTGCCCGCCGGCTGGGGCATTACCCCAGGACTCCCGCTCCGCAAACAGGTCCGCGAGCGCGCGGTCGATAGCCTCCTTGGTCGGGACCTCATCAGCCTTGGCGACCGACTTGGCAGCATCAACGGCTGCTGCGGTTGCCGTCAGAGCGCAGCATACGCTCATTAGCAGTAGTTTACGCGTCATACCTTGTTTTCCTCCAATATATTACGGTCGCACCTTAAAGCACTTTTTGGCCTTTTATTCTTAAATGTCTGAAGAGGTTGAGTCTTGTGCCAAACCTATCCAGACGTTAATGCGCCGGACTATCATTTCTGGATGTATGGCGCAGGTCCATACATGTTTTGCTTTGCTTGCCCTTGTGGCGATGTGGTTTACACACCGGCTGGGGCCATGTTGTTGATTGCATAGCCACCCAAATGATCTACATTTCACAAGTAATTAAGACAACAGGGAACGCTCAAAGAGAGTAGTGCGGACCAAAGAGATGTCAAAAGTTGAGCCCGTGTTCGACGATACGCAATCGGAAAGCGGAGAGGGTACAATCACGCTGTATGACGCCTCAGCCTTCGCCGGAATGCACAAGGCTGGCCGGCTTGCCGCGCAGGCGCTCGACATGCTGGTGGAGCATGTTCTTCCCGGGGTGACGACCGAGGCCCTGGACGAACTCATCATGGAATTCGCCCAGCAGCATGACGCAATTCCGGCGACGTTAAATTATCGCGGCTACACAAAGGCTATCTGTACTTCGGTTAACCACGTTGTCTGTCACGGGATACCGGGGCCCAAAGCTTTGCGAGAAGGCGACATTGTCAACATCGATGTGACGCTCATCGTCAATGGCTGGCATGGCGATACAAGTCGGATGTTCGCGGTCGGGGCCGTTCCCAGAAAAGCGGAGCGTCTGATCGATGTGACCTATGAGGCAATGCAGCGCGGAATCGCCGCCGTGAAGCCGGGTCATACGACCGGGCATATCGGTGCTGCCATCCAGAAATTCGCCGAAGCAGAGCGCTGCAGCGTGGTGCGGGAGTTCTGCGGTCATGGGCTCGGGCGTCATTTTCACGAGCGTCCAAACATCCTGCACTACGGCGTTGAAGGCGATGGGGTGGTCCTCAAGCCGGGCATGATCTTTACCATCGAGCCGATGATCAATCTGGGGCGCGCCTCGGTGAAGGTGTTGCCGGACGGATGGACCGCAGTCACACGCGACCGCCAGCTGTCAGCGCAATTCGAACATTCGGTCGGCGTCACCGAAGAGGGGTGTGAGGTTTTCACGCTATCGCCAAAGGGGTATCACTGTCCTCCGTATGCTGCGGGATAGGTGCTGCTGCCGGAGCGTGATCGTCTCATGGCCGACTTCGAGAAGAATAAGGCGCAAAAAGCGCAGGCACGTCAGAGCGCTGCCGATTCACGTGAAACCGGGTCCAGCGAGCAGGCCTCGTTTTTTGAAGCGGGGCCAGCAACGCACAGCGGTCACCGCCAACGGCTCCGCAAGCGCTTTCTTCTAGGCGGCCCGGAGGCGTTGCCGGACTATGAACTCCTCGAACTCGTCTTATTCCGCGTCTTCGCGCGCAAGGATACCAAGGACCTCGCGAAGAGATTGATCGCGCGCTTCGGCTCGTTCGCGGAAGTGATCAATGCTCCCGCCCAGCGGCTCAAGGAGGTCAAAGACGTCGGCGATGCGGTCGTCATCGAATTTAAGATCGTCAGGGCATCGGCCTTGCGGCTTGCGAAGTCGGAAATCATGGAACGGCCGGCGTTGGCGTCATGGCGGCAGGTTCTCGAGTATGTCCGCGCCGCACAGGCGTACGAACAACGCGAGCTCTTTCGAATCCTCTTTCTCGATAAGAAGAACCGGTTAATCGCCGACGAAGTGCAGGGTGAAGGTACCGTTGATCACACGCCCGTCTATGTGCGCGAAGTGGTCAAGCGTGCGCTGGAGTTGTCGGCGACGGCGATCATTCTTGTTCACAATCATCCTTCTGGTGACCCCTCCCCTTCGCGTGCAGATATCGATATGACGAAACTTATAATCGAAGCCGCCAAACCCCTTGGTATTGCGGTTCATGACCACATTATTGTTGGGCGTGAAGGACACGCCAGTTTGAAGTCTTTGAGGTTGATTTGAAATGGGCAGGGTTTGTCCTCTGTTTCCCGGTTCGCCCGGAGTCAGGGCTTCGACTCGGTCGGGGAATTACATCGGGCTTGGTATTGCGGCGCCGAAAATCGACTTTCGGGAACTGGAGCTGACAGCGCCGGCCTTGGCCGGGGATCTTGCTTTCCGGCACTTCTGCATTCCGCGGTTTTCCGACTACCGAACGAAGGACCACCCGGTCCTCGTCCGCCGGGCGCGCTACCATCTGCGCCATGCCACGTTTCGACGCTTTTCAACGGCGGTGGGGGAAGTCGCGACATATGAGCTTCTGCCCGATGGGGAGACGGTTCGAGGAAACGTCCTTGTCGTGCACGGCTGGACGAGCGAAGCCTCGTTCATGATGGGGCTCGCCGAGCCGCTTAGACGAAGTGGTTTTCGCGTCGTATTATTGGACTTTCCGGCGCATGGAAGGAGTCGCGGTGAGCAGACAAGGCTCGTCGACTGCGCGCGCGGCATGGTGGAGATTTGCGACCAACTGGGCCCATTTCAGAGTGTCGTCGCTCATTCCATGGGTGCGCTAGCGGCGCTACTGGCGGGTTCCGGCGAGCCGCCATTATCACACCGCGTGGCTTTCGAGAGATATTGTCTGATTGCCGCGGCCAATGAATTCTCCGAGGTCACCGGGCGCTTTGCGAAGCGGCTGGGGATGTCGCGGGCGGGGCGCCGGCAATTTGAAAGACATCTTGAACGAATAGCGCACCAGTCGATCGGTGACTTCCGGGGTGAGCGATTCTTGCGGATTGTCGAACGACCGACGCTATTGATACATGCTCGCGACGATCATGAGGTCCCATTCCACAATTCCCAGGAAATGGCGGACGGAATGGCGCATGCGACGCTTGTTCCCTTCGATGGGCTGGGGCATCGCAGGATCCTTTATGCACCGCCAGTGGTGCGAGCGGTGGTGTCATTTGTCCGCGAAGGCGCTATCGCTTAGGCCGGAATTCCCGACAAAGTTGCGCAAAACGGCAGTAGGCGCATCGCCCGGGTCGATATTTGGATTGTCAACGCCTATATCTGTGCGGGCCTCTTGCACCCTGAGAACAAGTCAAGTGATTGGGTTCTTCCACAGGGGACGGGTGCCAAAAAATCGAAGGAACAAGGAAGCATGGCGAACACGCGACACGTGAAGCTCCTCATTCTTGGGTCTGGCCCGGCAGGTTACACAGCTGCCGTCTATGCGGCGAGGGCGATGCTGAACCCTGTCATGATACAGGGGGATCAGCCCGGGGGGCAGCTGACCATAACCACCGATGTGGAGAACTATCCGGGTTTTGCGGACGTGATCCAGGGGCCTTGGTTGATGGAGCAGATGGAGGGGCAGGCGCGAAATGTGGGAACGGAGATCGTGCGCGACCATGTAAACTCCGTCGAACTATCGGTGAGGCCGTTCCGGCTTTCCTGCGAGTCGGGAGATACCTATACCTGCGACGTGCTGATCATCTGCACGGGTGCGCAGGCACGCTGGCTGGGCCTGCCATCCGAGGAAGCATTCAAGGGGTTCGGCGTGTCGGCGTGTGCCACCTGTGACGGATTCTTTTATCGGGAAAAAGAGGTCGTTGTTGTCGGTGGGGGCAACACCGCCGTCGAGGAGGCAATCTTCCTTACCAACTTTGCGAAGCGAGTCACGCTTGTGCACCGGCGGGATTCGCTGAGAGCCGAGCGGATCCTGCAGGACCGGTTGTTCAAGAATCCGAAGATTGAAGTCGTCTGGGATCACGCCTTGGAAGAGATCACCGGAGATGCCGATCCCAAGTCGGTGACGGCGGTTCGCCTCAAGCATGTGAAGACGGGCGAAATCACCGAGAGGGCGGCCGATGGTGTCTTCATCGCCATTGGGCATTCCCCGGCAACGGAGATCTTTAGAGGGCAGGTTGAGATGAAAGAGAACGGCTATATCGTGACCGCTCCGGATTCAACGGCGACGTCGGTGCCGGGCGTGTACGCCGCCGGAGACGTGACCGACGAGATCTTCAGGCAAGCGGTCACGGCAGCCGGGCTCGGCTGTATGGCGGCGCTGGAAGCCGAGCGCTACATCGCAGCTTTGGAAGAGTCTGCGGTGGCCGCAGAATAGGGCCTTCCAAACAATCTCAAAACAAACGGCGTTTCGCGGATTGCAACCGAATGGACTGGGACAAGCTACGCATCTTTCATGCCGCGGCTGAGGCGGGGAGCTTCACGCACGCCGGGGATGCCTTGAATCTCAGCCAATCCGCCGTCAGCCGGCAGGTGGCGGCGTTGGAGCGCGACCTGAAGCAGTCGTTGTTCCATCGTCATGCACGGGGCCTCGTTCTCACTGAGCAAGGTGAGATCCTATACAACACCGTCGCCGAGGTGATGAATAAGCTGCAAACCGCGGAGCTGCTGCTGGCCGATACGGCGACCAAGCCAACCGGAGAGCTGCGCGTGACCGCGCCGCTCGGGCTTGGGACGGTTTGGGTGACACAGCAGATCGCCGAATTTCAGGACCTTTATCCGGATGTCGCCGTCGAGCTGATCCTCAACGATGAGCAGATCGATATCGCAATGAGGGCGGCCGACGTTGCGATCTGGACCGGTGAGCCAGAACAGCCTGATCTCATTCGCCGGCGGTTGTTTGGCGTGAAAGTCCGGATTTACGCTTCAACGGGCTACATCCGTAAATACGGCGCGCCCAATTCTCTGGAGGATCTGAGCCGGCACCGGTTCGTTTCCTATAGCGGGCGACCGGCTACTCATCTTCAACCCATCTTGTGGCTGGAGTCGGCCGGGCTCGGCGAAGGCGAAAACCGTGTCCCCTCATTCCGCGTGAACAGCGTTGTGGCCTTGAAGTACGCGATCCAGTCAGGTGTGGGAATCGGCATGCTGCCGGACTATATGACGGAGGAAGAGTCGGACCTCGTTCCGGTGCTGGAACACGTCGACGGTCCGAGCATGGAAGTTCTGTTCGTTTATCCTGAGGAGCTCAAGAGCTCCAAGAAGGTGCACGTTCTCAGGGACTTCCTCGTCTCGAAGTCGCGCAGGTGGAAGTACTGAACCAATTCGGACGCGCCCGATTGCCGAAGAGAAATGGTTTTGCGCAAACGACGTCGAAAACCGGCCGCTGCCTGACCAAACTCCCGATTTGACGCCACTTAGGGGCGCTATCGCGCGGTGTTTATTGCGAAGTGCCCTCGACGGGTCTATCTAGGCTCTAGCACAGGAAAACAATGGGTTTCTCGTAAATGGCCAAGACGCTCTACGACAAAATCTTCGACGACCACATGGTGCACGACCATGAGGATGGCACTTGCGTCATCTACATCGACCGCCATCTCGTCCACGAAGTGACCAGCCCGCAGGCTTTCGAAGGCCTGCGACTGGCCGGGCGTACGGTGCGGGCCCCGGAGAAGACGCTTGCCGTCGTCGACCACAACGTGCCCACTACCGACCGTTCGGAGGGTATTACCGATCCTGAAAGCTTGCTGCAGGTCGCGACGCTCGCCAAGAACGCGGAAGATTTCGGCATCGAGTACTACGATGAACTCGATGACCGGCAGGGCATTGTCCACGTCGTCGGGCCCGAGCAGGGTTTCACGCTGCCGGGTACCACAATCGTTTGCGGCGACAGCCACACGTCCACGCACGGTGCGTTTGGCGCCTTGGCCCACGGCATAGGTACCTCCGAGGTGGAGCATGTGCTGGCCACGCAAACGCTGGTGCAAAAGAAACTCAAGAACATGCGCGTCACGGTCGATGGGCAATTACCGGACGGTGTCACGGCGAAGGACATCATTCTTGCGGTGATTGGCGAGATTGGAACGGCTGGCGGCAACCATCACGCGATTGAATTCGCCGGTGAGGCGATCCGTTCATTGTCGATGGAAGGGCGCATGACAGTTTGTAACATGTCGATCGAGGGCGGAGCCCGCACCGGCATGATTGCACCTGATGAAAAGACTTTCGAATTTATCAAGGGCCGGCCAAAGGCGCCCAAGGGTGATGCCTGGGACAAGGCAATGCGTCACTGGGAGACTCTCTACACCGATGATGACGCACACATTGACACACAGGTTCGGCTTGATGCCGCCTCCTTGCCGCCGATCGTAACCTGGGGGACGTCACCGGAAGATGTGGTCGCCGTGACCGGCGTCGTGCCGGACCCGGAAAAGGTCGACGACGTCAACAAACGCGCGTCCATGGTTCGCTCGCTCGAGTACATGGGCCTGCAGCCCGGCACAAAAGTGACGGAGATTCCGTTGGAGGTCATTTGGATCGGCTCTTGCACGAATGGCCGTATCGAAGACCTGCGCGCTGTGGCCGATATCGTCAAAGGGCGCAAGATTTCCGAGCGGCTCGATTATGCGATGATCGTGCCGGGGTCGGGACTCGTGAAGGCGCAGGCGGAGGCCGAAGGCTTGGACAAGATCTTCACCGCCGCAGGCTTTGAGTGGCGCGAGCCGGGATGTTCCATGTGTCTTGGTATGAACCCGGACCAGCTGAAGCCGGGACAGCGATGCGCTTCGACGTCCAACCGTAATTTCGAGGGGCGCCAGGGCTACAAAGGCCGGACGCATCTTGTCTCGCCCAAGATGGCGGCTGCGGCTGCACTGGAGGGCCACTTCGTCGACGTTCGCAGTTGGTCTCCCGGTGCGTGAGAGAGCGGACCCAGAAAACTGGGCGATGAGCGATGGTGCGCGGCCCGATCGATTTTGAGAAGCTACAACGCGAGGGTGTCCCCTTCGCCAGTCTGCCGGCGGGTGAGAAGGTCTTCCTGCAGGACGAGGCCGGCGGTGCGATGTACCTGGTCCGCTCCGGGCTCGTTGATATTCTGATGTACGGGCAAGTTCTGGAGACTGTTGGTGCGAATGGCGTGTTCGGTGAAATGTCGCTGATCGATGACTCTCCGCGCAGTGCCGCTGCCTTGGCGGCAACGAACAGCGAAGTCGCGATCCTAAACAGGGATGCGTTCTTGCGTCTTGTGCAAGCCGAACCGGGTTTTGCCCTCTACGTGCTGCAGATACTCGCGCAACGATTGCGCCGGCTGGATGATTCACTGGCGAACCGGTCAGGCGATGCGGATTCGGGTTAGGGAAAGCCGATAGGTCGGGGGATCAGAGTCCGGGCGTTCTTCGTCTTGCGGCTTCACTTGCTACGATCAGGGAACCAGTTTGTAGCCGCCGGTTTCGGTCACGAGAAGTTCGGCGTTGGATGGATCCTTCTCGATCTTCTGGCGGAGACGATAAATGTGCGTTTCCAGCGTGTGTGTCGTGACGCCGGCGTTGTAGCCCCACACTTCGTGCAAGAGGACATCGCGCGTGATGACTTTCTCGCCCGACCGATAAAGGAATTTCAGAATCGAGGTTTCCTTTTCGGTGAGGCGGATCTTGGAGCCTTTCTCGTCGACCAACAGCTTGGATGCCGGCTTGAACGTGTAGTGGCCAATCGTAAAGACGGCGTCTTCACTTTGTTCATGCTGTCGAAGCTGCGCGCGAATGCGAGCGAGCAGAACCGCGAACTTGAAGGGTTTGGTGACGTAATCGTTGGCGCCGGCGTCGAGGCCGAGGATTTGATCGGCATCGGAATCGTTGCCGGTCAGCATGATGATGGGGCTCTTGAAGCCGGTCTTGCGCAAGATCTTTACGGCCTCGCGGCCGTCCATGTCGGGAAGTCCAACATCAAAAAGGACGAGGTCGTGATGCTCGGCCTTGGCGATTTCCATGCCGCTGGCGGCGGAATCGGCCACCGTCACCTCGAACTCGTCGTGCAATGCCAGCTGGTCTCTCAGGGAATCGCGAAGGTCGTCGTCGTCATCCACGATCAAAATCTTGCGGACATTGCTCATCGTTGTCGTCACTCCGGGCAGTGCTTCCCTAGGCCTGATAGATTATCTACCACGGTAGACTTGGAACGCCATAGGGGGAGAAAGGGCGTTAAGCATGTGTGTACCCACAGGATATTTCAATCTCTATAGAACCTGCGGGCTTACTCAGTACGGTTCTAATTGCCAATGAGACCAGGTCGAGCAATTAACTCTTACCACACGTTGCGACAAATTTTCGTCAGTGCGACGTCAGCAGAGTCAACGCGCGGCCTGCTGAGGGCAGGCAATTTATTGATACCCTGCGCGCTTGGAAGAACGGGTATCCGAGCGCAAAAACTTGAAGGAGATGGGGCAAGCCCACGCGGTGTATGGCCGCTGCGAGAGGCCTATTATCGCGCCGATCGGTTTGCAACCAGACCAGCAACAATGTTGCCGATCAGGGCGCTCTCGCCGGAGAACGGATGGTGCGACGCACCTGGAAACCGCAATTACAATCGGCCTGTTCAGCACCCTTATGACGATAGTGCTGAAAGGCTGTGGCGCAGCGATAGCCTCTACGACATCATTATTGTGGTCGGATACAATGACCGGCCGCGACAACAGGGACGGGGCAGTGCGATCTTCATTCACGTGGCGCGGCAAGGGCCCAAGGGACTGGAGCCGACGGAAGGCTGTATCGCGCTGCGGAAACGGGATCTCGTCCGGCTTCTGCCCATGCTTGGCCCGGCGACCCAGCTGCAGGTTGGCGACTAACGAGAATGCAAACGGCCCACCGACCGAAGCCGGTGAGCCGCTACTCCCTCAAACTCGTGAGAGTTGCTATTCGGGTGCTTTTTCCTGATTGGCGGCCTCTTCGGCCTTTCTGGCTTCCTCGGCCTCCGCCTCAGCGGCAGCCTCGGCGGCCGTTGCCTCAGCGATCAGCCGCTGCGCCTGACCAACCCAGTCCTGTTTCTCGATCTGTCCCTCGAGCTTCAAGAATTCGTCCACGTTGGCGATATCGTCATCGGAGAAGTTCGCGATCTGCTCGAGTTTGACGCAGTTCAACTGCTTCAGGCGCATCAGCAGCTCGTCGTCGACGCCGTTGAGCTGGGTGAGGTCATCGGGTTGACCTTTTTGCTTCTTGAAGCCCTTCCAAGCGGCATTCAGGCGGCGGGCGCGGGCGTCCGTACGCTCGGCAATGCGCGCCGAACGGCCGCGGCGGCCACGCAGATAGTAGAGCTTCGCGCGACGAACCCGGCCGCGGCGGACAACTTCAATCGATGCGATCAGAGGCGAGTAGACCGGAAAGACGCGCTCAACACCTTCGCCGTAGGAGATTTTGCGAACGGTGAAGCTCTCGTTCAGACCGGAGCCGGAGCGCGCAATGACTACACCTTCGTAGGCCTGCAGGCGCTCGGTCTTGCCTTCGATGACCTTGACCATGACTTTGACGGTGTCGCCCGGGCCAAACTCGGGCACGCCACGCTTGGCGGAAATAGTCCGCATTTGCTCATGTTCGAGCTGTTCGATGATGTTCATTTTTGGTTGTTCCTCGAGCCTTTTCAGAGCAGAGGAACGATGCCTCCGAACCCCTTCAAGGGGTGGGCGTCGCTCATGCAACCCATGTCTGGGAAATTTGAAGGTGATTTACTAGCTCAAAACCCATCGGCTGTCGACGGTTTCATACTGAATGCCAAGCGGTCGGTTGACGCGCTACTTTTTGCCGGTTTTCGGGGCGAGCAGATCAGGCCGGCGGGTTTTGGTCATTTCTCGGGCGCGCATCTCGCGCCACTGGGCGATCCGGCCATGGTCGCCCGAAAGCAGGACCTCAGGGATCGGCCGGCCTTCCCAATCGCGAGGGCGCGTATACTGAGGGTACTCCAGGAGCCCACCTTCGAAACTTTCCTGATTCAGGCTCGCATCGGCGCCAAGCACGCCAGGGATGAGGCGGACACAGGCGTCGATCAGCACCATCGCGGCCAATTCACCGCCTGACAGGACGTAATCGCCAATGGAGATTTCGCGAAAATCGCGAGCTTCCAGGACACGCTCGTCGACACCTTCAAACCGCCCGGCGAGCAAGAAAACGCCAGGGCCGGCGGCGAGTTCCTTGGCGGCCAACTGGGTGAGTGGCGTTCCACGAGGTGATAGATAGATGCGCGGGAGGTTCGAGGTGGACTGTTTCGTCAAGGCTTGGTCGACAGCAGCGGCGATAACGTCGGCGCGCATCACCATGCCGGCGCCGCCGCCGGCCGGCGTATCGTCGACCTGGCGATGGCGACCGAGTCCAAATTCGCGCAGCGCGATACAATCAAGCGACCACAAGCCGCTCTCGAGGGCCTGACCCGAAAGCGAGTGTCCAAGCGGTCCCGGAAACATCTCCGGAAACAACGTCACCACGGTGGCTTGCCACGCCGTGTGGTTTTCATGCCTGGTTCTGTCGGGCACTTTTAGAGGCCCTCATTCGCGTTTGGAGCTCATACGCCTTCGACAACGACGATGTCGATTGTGCCGGCGCCCTGGCGGAGTGCCTTGGCTTCCGCATATTCCACCGATTTGGCGTAACCGAGAGCGGCTTCGTAGCTTGGAAATTCAAGAACGACGTTGCGGGCCACTCCATCACCTTCGATGATCTCATGGCGGCCGCCGCGGACAATTGGAACGCCGCCAAACTTGTCCAGGGCGACCTGGGTCTTCGCGGCATACTGGCCCCAAGCGTCGGGGTCGGTAACGACGGCGTGGGCGATGACGTATCCCTTGGGCATTCAATTGTTCCTTCCTTGTGGGCCCCGACCCTAAGCGGCCTCGGCGATGTGTTTTACGAAGGTTGCCGCGGCAGCACGTGGATCGCTGGCAGCATTGATGGGGCGGCCGACAACGATGTGATCAGCACCGGCGGCGATGGCGTGGTCGGGAGTCATGATGCGCTGCTGGTCGCCGGCGGCACTGCCTGGGAGGCGTATGCCGGGCGTCACGATCAGAAAGCCCTTGTTGGTTGAGGCGCGAATGGCAGCGGCCTCATGGCCGGACGCTATGACGCCGTCGAAGCCGGCTTGCTCGGCGAGATCGGCCCGTCGCAGTACGAGGTCGGCGGGCGACATGTTGAT
This sequence comes from Filomicrobium sp., assembly GCA_029287535.1. Classification (GTDB taxonomy): domain Bacteria; phylum Pseudomonadota; class Alphaproteobacteria; order Rhizobiales; family Hyphomicrobiaceae; genus Filomicrobium. Next base: position 3,136 of record JARFQY010000155.1, on the reverse strand, counting down.
GCCCTGCTCGTCGAGATCGTTGCTTGCCAAACTGGTCAGCACGGTCACAGCCAGGAGCTTGAGTCCGCTATCGCCGCGCCCGGAGACGGCGGCCCGCAAGGTTTGTGTGTCGTGGCCATGTATGGTGAGAAACGTGGCGCCGATTTCTGCGATGCGGTTCACCGAACGCTCAACTGTGTTGGGAATATCGAGGAGCTTGGCGTCGAGGAACACGCGCTTGCCGTTGTCCACCAGTTCGCTGACCAAGCCCAAACCGCTGTCGCCAGGGGTGCCGGAAAATATCAGCTCCAAACCGACCTTGTAGAAGCTGACTTCGTCGCCAAGGGTCTGCACAAGAGACCGTGCTTCATCCACGGTGGGTAGGTCGAGAGCGACGATCAGACGGTCACGGGGATGTTTGACAAGCTGCATGCCTCTTGGCCTTAAGCTAGGACGCCTTTGGCGCGAGCAAGTTCGCCGAGTTTGACTTCAGGGCGCGCACCCATGTGGCTGATGACTTCCGCAGCGGCGATGCTGCCGAGACGGCCTGCGGTTGCCAAGTCCTTGCCGGTCGCCACGCCATACAGAAAACCGGCGGCGTAAAGGTCGCCAGCGCCAGTGGCATCGACGACTTCGTCAACGGGCTCCACGGGAATCTCGATCTTCTCACCCCGGCTGATGACGAGCGAACCCTTGGCGCTTCTGGTGAGGGCGGCCAGGTCCGTGTCCGCCAATGTGCACTGGGCGGCTTCATCAAAGTCCGAGGTTTGGTAGAGAGACTTAATCTCATCTTCGTTTGCGAACAGGATATCGATGCCGTCGCGAATGAGTTCGACGAAGTCAGCGCGGTGGCGGTCAACGCAAAAGCCGTCCGACAAACTTAGCGCAACCTTGCGGCCTGCCGACTTCGCAATTTCCACGGCTTGGCGAAAGGCCGCTTTGGCATCCTGGTGGTCAAAAAGATAGCCTTCTAGATAGACGATCTTGGCCGCTTTGATGGCTTCGGGATCGACCTCCCCTTGGTCGAAATCGGTGGAGATGCCGAGATAGGTATTCATGGTGCGTTCGCCATCCGGCGTGACCAGAATCAAGGAGCGGGAGGTTGGGTCTTTGCCATTCACCGCCTTGGAGTTGAAGTCGACACCTGCGGCGCGAATGTCGTGGGCGAATATCTTGCCGAACTCGTCCTCTGCGACCTTGCCGATGAATGCACCTGTACCGCCGAACGAGCTGACACCAGCGAGCGTGTTCGCCGCGGACCCACCGGAGATCTCAATGGCCGGCCCCATGTCTGCATAAAGCGAAGCGATGGTGTCGGCATCGACGAGACGCATGTGCCCCTTGGGCGCGTCATGTTTTACCAAGAAGTCATCGTCGCAGCGGCCGATGATATCAACGATAGCGTTACCGATCCCAATGATGTCGTAGCGGGTGTCGCTCATGCCTTCTCCTGTTTGCCGAACGCACAGCTGGTCAGCCGGTCGGTGGAGTTTCCTTTGAAATTCGTGAGTGCGCGCCACTATAGGGATCGGCGCTGCTAGGGCAAGCCGGGCGGATTCGCGCGGGGGTTGTGCCCCGTGTCAGCGCACGAGTCTGGCGAGGAAGAGCAGTAGTGATTCCGCAATCAGGTCGTCGCGAGCGCCTGTACTGCGTGCGTTTCGTGCAGCTTGCGAGATTTCCCGCTGAGCAACGGTGAGCGCGGCCATCGGCCAACGGCGTATTTGGGCGGATACCGCGTTCTTCTGCTTGAAGTGCAATGGCGGGCGGAGCGCTTTCATGGCGTCGGCGGCGGAGCGGCCGCGATCCATTTCCGCCTGGATGCGGTGCAAGCGCATGAAATGGCGCTGAAGGGCCAGGATAACCATCTGGGCGTTCTCTCCGCCGGTCAAAGCGCGGGTGAGCTCCCGTACGGCGATACCAGCCTGGCCGGTAGCGGCGGCATTGACGATGCGGTCGAGGTTGAGTTCTGAGGCATCACTGACAATCGCTTCAACATCCGCGTATTCAATGCGTTTTCGCTCGGCGCAATAGAGGATCAGTTTGCCAATCTCGCCGCGAGAAAGCGCTCGGTCAGCACCGAGCTGGGCGATGAGGAGTTCGCGCGCTTCCGGTGAAATCGTCAAGTTGGCGTTCTTGACCTCATCGTCGACGAGCGCAGAAAGATCGCGCCCCTCGTCGGGAAAGCACGCGATCGCGGCGGCATGCTTGGCTTTCTCGAAGACGCTTCGAAGTGTATCGGTGGGCTTTAGATTGCCGGCTTCGACCACCAGAACGCCCGGCAGCGGGCCGCCAGAAATGAGTTCTTTCAGAAGCTTTGCATTAATGCGCCGACCAGCCGTTGCGAGGATGACTTTGCGACCGCCAAACATTGGCACGGTCATCAATTCGACCGACAGGCGGTCAGGGTCTGATTCAAGGTCGGCGTCGCCGAGACGAATGATCTCCGAGGGTGGATCATCCATCGCGGCCCACGATTGGGCCGCACTGCGGGCGCGCTCGGAGGCCAGGCCAGCATCAGTTCCGTAAGTGAGTATGGCGGAAATGCTCTGGTTCGGCGATTTGAGAAAACGTACCGCTTCGTGGCTCTTTACCGCAACCATGGAACGATGACCGAGCGCTTGGCTCAAGCCCCTGTCGACAGGAATGCAGCTAGGCGGGCTTTCAGGTCTTGTGCGACCGTCTTTGCTGCTCGATTTTCCGCGTCGTAACGGGCCCGCACGTTGGAGAAAATAGATTCGAAGCGCTCGAAGCCAGCGCGTGCAAAGCTTGAGCCTTTCAGAATCACTGTTTTGTCGGACAAGCGCGTCAGCTTGAATTTGGCATCAAGATTGTAGACCTGCCGCTGCGCTTCGCCGGTCCTTTCGACAAGCGTGCTGGTGATCCTTTCGCGGATTGCGATGTTAAGCCGATATTCGGCTGGAGGTGTCGCGCCTCCGCCCGTGGCCTTGAAGATCAATTCATTGCGCAGTTGCTGCCCAGCACGACCGGGAACCGGTGCGATATTGATTGCTGCCAATTTTTCGGAAACCGGCGCGGAGCCATCGATATCAGCATGCAACGGGCGAAAGCCACATGCGCCGAGCAACGGAGTGACCATCAGGAGTACAGCGAGAACCGCGAGCGGGCCAACAGAAGTCCGACAGCGGTTTGATGAAAA
>JARFQY010000152.1 GCA_029287535.1 Filomicrobium sp. | reverse complement strand
CGATAGTAGCCCGCGAAACGCCCCACATCGAAGAAACCCCAGTGAAGAGCCACGTCGGTCACGCGCGTGCTGCGACCGGATACGAGGTCCTCGTGAGCGCGCGCGATCCGCCAGTTACGCAAATAGACCTGCGGTGTGACGAGCAGCATCTGTTTGTTCGCCAGCGTACTGCGGTCAGCAATTCGATCCGTCCGCACTCGTCGAGGCACGCATTGTCGCGCCGGTCGGGCGACAGGGCTTGGATGATCTTCTCAAGTTGATTGCAGAGGGCAGGGATGAACGTATTCCGCCAGCGGCGCGCAGGTGCCTGGTTGCGCTTAGCACTCAGCTCGAAGCGCTGCACGAGCAGATCCGCATCCTCGATCGGCGCATTCTTGGTTGGCAGCGCACGAATGAAACGGCGAAGCGACTGGTCGCTCTTCCCGGCGTCGGCCCTGCGCTGGCAACCGCGCTCGTTGCCAGTGTCGCCGATCCGAAAGTTCTTCAGGCGATCCATCGTTCGCCATCTTCGGATAACCCTCCGCCCAGCACGATCATATGTACGTGCGGATGATGCATCATCGTGCTGCCCCAGGCGTGCAGCACCGACGTGATGCCGACGCGGGCGCCAAGCCGCTTCTTATCGGCGAGCATCTCGGCGATGATCCGGGACCCAATAGGTATCGCCTCGGCGACTTTGCCTCGGCGATAGAGTTGATCAACCTCCTGCTTCAAGGGGCATCAGCGGGGCAGTGGATCGCCGGAGAGGGATTTGACGATGGCGCGGGCCATTGCCTCTTCCTGGTTGTTGCCGTCCGAGGTTGAAAACCACGCCACGACCGTGTCGGTGGTGGGCGAGATATAGACGCCCTGACCGCCAACTCCGGCCTTGTAGATGTCGCCATCCGACATCACTGCATCCCACTGGTAGCGGTTCGAGATGTTCCCGGCCTCGTCCCAGAAAGAGACAGTGTTCTTGGCACCGATCCAACCCTTGTCATACATCTCGACGAAGCGACGGTCGTAGATCTTTTCCATGATCGCGTCGGGAATAACCTGTTCGCCTGCGAGGGCCGCGCCGCTAGGGGTGAATACCATCCCGAACCGCGCGGTGTCGCGCAGTGTCGCGTTAATTCCCATGAAGCCGAGCGTGTTACCGGAGGGGCTGACGAGATAATAGGTGTCGTGCTCCATCCCCATCTTGCTCCAGATTCGGTCGGAGAACTGCTCGTAGAGCGGCTTGTCGCCCACGCGTTCGACGATTCGGTTCATGACGAAGGTGTTGATGGAGTTGTACTCGAACTTCTCGTGGCCCGGCGTCTTGCGTTCCATCGCGCGCAGCACGTCCACCCACTCCTCGTCGCGCTCCTTGACATCAGGCAGCATGCCGATGGCGCTGGTAGCGGCCCAGCGATACCAGACCTGATCGGGATCGGTGCGCGAATTCTGCTCTTGCTCGTCATGCTCGGTGCCATTGAGGCCCGTCGCCATGTCGAGCGCTTCTTCGACGGCGACGGTGTCCCAGACTGAGCCTTTTAGCTCTTTCAGATAATCACTGACCGGCTTACTAACATCAATTTTTCCTTCCTGTTCCAGAAAGGCCAGCATGGTGGAGCCGGTGACTTTGGACACCGAAAACCACAAATGCTTGTCGTTTGGACGCATCGTGCGGTAGCGCTCATAGACAATCTTTCCCTCCTTCACCACGATCATGGAGTCGATTGGCTTGGTCGCGAAATGCCTATCAACGCTAACCCAGTCGCCGTCCTTGTTACGGTATTCGATCTGACTAATCGAACTGTCGATCGCGTAAGGCAGAACGCTGACTTGTCCACCGCGCTCAACCTGGGCTGTTGGATAATATTTCGACATATTGACCCAGGCAAATTCTGTCTGCGGTGAAGGAAATTGAATCTTCACCTTGTTGGCCGGATCATTAAAGAACTTGCTGACCTCCAGAACACCGTCGAGCGACTTGTTGGTGCTTAAGTCTTCCGGAGCCGCAAGCGTCGGTCCGTTTTGTGCAAATACCGACGGTGAGGACATCAGCATGACGGCCGAAAGTGCCAGCACTGAACTACGGTTTAGCCTACAATGTTGCTTCATTTCTATTCGTCTCCACTTGCACGATTATCAGATCAATCGAACAAACCCGATGTCGCAATCGGTCGTAGAAATCGGTGGAATGAATCGTCGGGTACATTTGTTGAAAAGAACGCGATCACCAGGTCCTTGTCTGGCGATACATATAGCGCTTGAGATTGCAAGCCAGCTTTCCAGAGGTCACCGTCTGGCCAAACCGCATCCCATTGACGGCTGTTAGAAATCATTGTGTCATCGTTCAAGCGCTCGACAAACACCTTGCCATCATAACCATTTCGATAAAATTCAGCGCTGCGCACACCATGTCGGATACGCGCGATCATATCGGCGGAAACTACCCGTTCAGTCGCGGTCTTGTCCCAGCTTGGCGTGTAAAGCATACCAAATCTCGCTAGCCCGCGCAGGCGGCTTGAGACGACGCCGTGGGCGATAGCGGTTCCATAGGGTGACAGGTGGACCATCAACGGCCCTTCAGCGCTCACTTTAGACCACGCATATTTGTCAAACAATTGTGCCCAAGGCTTTCCACCAGCGGCCTCGGCAATCAGCACAAGCATTTGGGTTGTGGGTGAGCCATACTCAAATTTGTTGCCTGGCTTGTCAACGGATTTCGCGTCTTTCAATACCTCAGTCACGGCCTCGTTGCGTCGATTGTACTGAAAACCGAATTCTGCATTGAAAACACGCGTAGCAATCGAATGTGGGTCGGAGCGCGTCTCATCATTTTCTTCTGAGTTCATACCCGGTGTCATGTCGAGAATGTCGATCAGCTTGATTGGTCCCCATTCGGTGCTGGCCCAAGCGGGCATGATTTCTCCAACTGTCTGGTTCTGGTCGAGCTTACCCTCGTCAATCAGATGATCGATCACCAGTGATGTCATCGGCTTCGCCGTAGACATCCAGACATGATGCTCCCAGGGATTCAGCCCGGGGTATTCCTCAAATACCACTTCGCCTTTGTGAATAACGATGATTGCTTTGGCGTAGCTTTGCGGATGCACAAGCCATTCATTGAGTGACATCTCGCCAAGGAATTTGGTCTTGGCCTTGATGTCTCCGATTCCAGGCCTGATTTTCTTGGAAAGCGGCATGTAAGGAACTTTTACCGGCAGAACAGCTGTATACATCATCTCCGATGTGCGTTGAGACCACCATGTAGAAGCGTCGCCGCCGGACAAAAGATGAGGCAGGTTGTTGTTGGCGCGATATTTCTCAACCTGTTCAAGCGAGAACCCTTTTTTGAATTCTGCAACCGGTGTGCGCTCCTGCGTTTCTTGTGCGAAGGCCGACACTGCAATCAGCGTGCTTGCAATCGCTAGACTAATTAAAAATGTTTTCCTGAATCTCATCAAGTTCTCCTCTCGTTTCTCTTGCTCACTTAGCCAGATGTAGAATCCGTTCAATCATTTTCAATTGCTCATTCAATAGGTTGCACGAACACGAATCCCAACCTGAACCAGGCCATCGAAATTACCCAGCGTTGGCCGGACATACATCACATTGGCGCCCACACGAATAATCTCATTGATTTCAGCTTTATAAAACGCTTCAACCGCCCATTCATCGTTAATGTTGACACCGCTGTTGATCAGAGATGTTTCGGACAGTTCGTCAGCCCAGAAAAAGCTGGATCGTGCAACGCCCCAACGGTCATTCTCCCGTCCTTCGATTGGCGATGAACCAGCCAGCCCGAGCATTGCTTGAGTAGAAAGTCTGTTTCCATCTGACCCAAAGCCCAGTTGGCCAAACACTCCCCAGCCCTTATCCGGGGTTGAAGGATCATATGAGCCGACATTCCCCAGTAGCCCTAGGTTGAGCTGATGCTACTCGCCCCAACGATGACTGACGATAATGTCCGGCGTACTCCTGAGCTTCCCGCGGTACTGTAGACGCGATTTCAACGCTGTGGCTACCTCTGGAAACGCAGAACGCTGCAACCACGTGCCAATCTCGGCAAGCTCCGCCCTCGGGCCCGGTTCAGGCGCCCACTCCAGCTTCGGCAAGCGAGATCCGGTCGAGTTTTCTTATCATGTCGGTGCGGGTGACGGTTGGAGGCGATGTATCGCCGCCAGGATACGGTGGAAGAGTTCGCCGGAGACCGCGACCTCGGCAAGCTGGAAGTTGATCGTGCAGGCATGTTGAATGACCCGGGCGCCAATCTTGATCAGCCGCGTCTGCAGGCTCGTCAGCGACCATGTTGCGATCTCGTCGGGCAGATCTGCGCTGTGCAGGAACATGCCGAGATTGTAGGCGGGCGCATTTAGCTGTAGGCGGACCTCGTTGTGTGCCAATGTCCGGCATGAAAGCCGTGTCCATTATCCGCGCGATCTTGCCTTCCTTGATGTGCTGCTCGGCCGTGCCGCGCTGGTTGTAGAAGGCGAAGACCTGCTCAGGCTGCCAGGGCAGATTGGTGACCAGGAAGCCGACGCGAGGGAACAGCTCTCCGGGATGCCATTCCACTTTGGCGAGCACCCGGCGGGGTTTGTCCCATGAGCCGGCCTGATACTCGAAGTCGCCATAGATCCGGCGCGCGTGGTTCGGTGGCCGGCCGACCGGACGTTTCAGAAGATCGGTGATCTTGTTCCGCAACATCGCAATTGATGGAAGGCGAATGGCGTAGAAGTAGTCTGCTGCTTCGAGCATTACGTAAAGCCCCGGGATAGCGAAGGCCGCATCGGCGCGGAATAAGTGCAGTATGTCTCTGTCGGCATAGCGCGCTATCACGGGCTTCAGGACGTCCTCCCAACCATCGGCACTGTGCACGTTGCCAGGACGCAGTTTGCAGCGCTCCAAGTGCCCAAACTGATTGAACACGAACAGGGGATGGTAACGCGTGCAGCCGAAATGGCCGTTCCAGGCAGAACCTTCCTGGTCGCCATGGGTCGGGCTCACAGAGCTGTCCATGTCAAGTGAGATCCAACGCAGCGGCTTGGCGGCATGGTGACGGTCAACCCAGCGTCCCAGCATGTCGGCCAGAGCAGCGCGATTGTCGGGTGTCGCCAGCACCTCGGTTTCGAAGCGGCCCATCTGGCTGGCGGATGCCGCCTAACGATCGACGGCGCGCCCGCCGACAATCTGGCGCATTACCGGATCGACCGCCAGCCGGTCGGCATCATTGACGTCCTCGTAGCCGGCGAGCCAGCCGAAAGTCGACTGACGTGAAAGACCAACCATGCTGTGCAGCCGGTTGTGATCAATGCGGGCATCTTGAAGATGTTCGCCCATCAGATCGTGCAGACCGAGGACGTCGTCGAGTTCGCGAAAGAGTAGCAGCCCGCCATCCGAGCTGATCTTCGAACCGTGGAAATCAAGGCGGACACGGCGGTCGAAACCGAGCCGGCCATCACCAAATTCGCTTGTACCCATGGGTGAGCCATCACCACGCCCCTCCAATGCCATCAACGCATTGGAAACTATGTGATTTACTGTGCTCTCAGGTGGCGGAGATAACCCGCTGCTTGGGGAATGCGGGCTCAACAGATAAGCTGCACTTGACTT
>JARFQY010000131.1 GCA_029287535.1 Filomicrobium sp. | reverse complement strand
GGGAGTTGAAGTCACCTTGTTCTACTGGATTTACGATGTGCCATCGTGGTCGGCGGCGTTTTTCTTCGCTCTGGTGTTTGTTGCCGTCAGCTGCCTGGGGGTGCTGTTCGTGCGCCCCTTTCTTCGGCTCCTGGTCGGGCGCCGACAGGGTTTTAACGAAGTGATCGGCTATGTCTTGTCGTTCGTTAGCTTGATCTACGGCGTTCTACTCGGCATGCTCGCCGTTGTTACATATCAGAACCTAACGGAAGCGGACCGGGTCTCCTCGCATGAGGCTTCCACCGTTGCGGCGCTATACGAGGATGTGGCTGTCTATCCCGACGAACTTTCAGCCCAGCTTCGTGGCGATCTCAAGCGCTATACGAAGGCCGTCATCGATACCGAGTGGCCGCTGCTGAGACGCGGCACCGCACAGCTCGGCCAAGACCAAAACCTGAAGCGCTTCCTCGAACGCCTTACGACGTTCGAGCCGAAGGGCGCGAGCCATCAGATCCTTCATGCCGAAACGTTGCGCGAGTTCAACGCGCTCGTTGAACTCAGACGCGCCCGCCTACACATGGCGAGCGTCAGCATTCCCGGCATTATGTGGTACACAATCGTGATGGGGGCGTTCCTCTGCCTCGTCCTGATCTGGATGTTCGACTCGAGCGTGGTATCGCAGCTGCTGCTGGGTGGTGTAGCGGCGTTCGGCATGTCCACGATGGTCTGCCTCTCAGCTCTGATGGACAGTCCTTTTCGTGGCGAACTCAGCGTGCCGCCGGCGGCGTTCGAAGCCGTGCACGCTGCACTGATTAAGAACTGAGAGTCAAGGTGACGCGATGGCTTCCTTCGAGATCGTCGAGCGAGAGGGCATGCACTGGGTGAAGGCGAACCTCGATCAGGAGGAGTTGCGCGCAGAGGCCGGCGCGCTCAGCTACATCGAGGGCGATATCACGGTCGATTCGCCGGTTCCAACATACCGCCAATTTCTAGCTGCGATGCTTGCTGAGGAATCGCTGATGCGTCCGCGTTACCGCGGTACGGGCAGCGTCTACCTCGAACCGACGCTAGGCGGCTTCCACGTAATCGATCTCGACGACGACGAATGGATCTTCGAAGCTGGGTCCTACTGGGCGTCGGAGGGCGACATTCAAATATCGGCACACTGCGAGAGCATGTGGACGTCGTTGTGGGCGGGAGACGGACTACTGAAGTTCCGTACCAAGGTGCGCGGCACGGGCAAGGTCGTGGTGAGGACACCAGGCCCGGTTGAGGCCGTGGCGGTTAATGGCAGTTACCGGACAGAAGGGCGCATTGTAGTCGGGCGCACTAGCAGCCTTGCATATAAGGTGCGCCGGCCGACGCGCCGCCTGATCGACTATGTCCTCGCCGGCGAGACCTTCCTCAAGTCGTTCGAAGGCGACGGCAAGCTCCTGACCTGCCCGACGCCCTATTGGCGGATGCGTTTACAGGAAATGATGCGCACGCGTTAAACGCACCACCGCGATAAACGCACCACTTCCTCCGCCATTAGTCGCGATTGGCCTTCTGCGTAAAATGAGAACGGTCTGGGCCAGTCTAACGGTCAGACTAATTTCAGGTCTTCGATCGAGTATTGACCGTCGTTTTGGGACAGCTTCCAAGTTTCGCCGTTAGAGTTAGCCAAAGTTTCACGTTGCTGCCCCTCTTGCGGAGGCGGGCTCGCCGAATAATCCAAGCTAGCAGCTTCAGGTCTGGGTGCTGGCAAGCGGCCGAGATTTCTCGCAAGATTGACTAGCGAGGAGGCAAGGCATTCTCTGCGCTGCAGATGAGAGCTGAAGACTTGGTCAATTTCATTTTGTAGCTGGTTGTCTGCCTTAATCAGGGCCTGCTCGAGCTCTTTGATCAGCTTCATTTCATCTGTGGTAAGCTCGTCCAAACGTGCTTTGAGTTCGCCCAGTTGTTGTTCGATCGATGACATTAAATCTCCTAGAGCTCAGCAAATGGATTCAAGGTCTTATCCGACCGATGTTTTGATTCAACGTACAGTTGAAAATACAAAGATTCGCTGACGCTAAGTTCGGCAATGCGTTAGTTATCCACATGCATTGCTTTCCGAGCAAAATGTTCTCTGGGACTTCCATTACTGACTGGCTTCGGATTCATTCGAGACATCTCAGCTCGGTAAGCGCGCCCGAGCTGATCTAACTACAACAAAAGCTGAGTGTTTTTGATGAGTGCTTAGGTTGTGGAAGCTCTGTAGCGTGACCCTGAAGCACTAGTTGAGAGGGGACGATCACCATAGCTTTGAAGCAAGCCTGAAGACGCGATAGTTGATCTGGCGCGTAGGGCTATTGGGGGTGCACGAGAGACGGTGGCGATGCGGGGTCGCCGCCGTTTCTTTTTTGCCAAGCTCAAACTGATGTTTGGATGGCCTGACCCTACCTTGTACTTCCTGAAGTGGGCCAGTTGCTTGCGTTTCGAATGTCCGCTTAGCGGCATTAACCGGACGTGCTTTCCGAAGTTTCAACGAAAAGGCCCAATATCCGCTTTGTCCACCTAGCGGACATTGCCAATAGCCGAGCGTCCGCTGAATTTGCTCTGCAAACCTGTCTTAGCCTTCCAAACAAGCGCCGGTAGCTCTACTGTTTCTTTATAGTTCCAAGACCCGTGTTTCATGTAACTCCGCAGGCAAATAAAATGCGATCAAATTACCTCTTTGCCGCTCTGCTCTCTCTTGCAATCACTCCATTTCTTCTCACCTCACCAGCAGCTTCTAAGCCCGGTTATTCACACACGGGACCGACACTCATTTCCAATGTCAGGATTGTTGACGGGCTGGGCAACCCGGTCGTGGAGGGGCGTGACATCCTACTCTCGAATGGCACGATTGCTGCGATTGGTGTAACCGGCAGCCTTTCGGCACCCGAAGGCACACTTATCATTAAAGGCGATGGCTTGACCGCCATGCCTGGCCTCATGGATCTGCATATTCACACGCAGGGTGGCTGGGCCAATGGCGTTATCCCGGGCGAGCGCTATGCGCCAAGTTATGACGATGACGACGTTCAACAGCGGCTTAACGGATATGTCTACGCCGGGGTGACAACTGTCTTGGACGTGGGGGCAGATCACGAGTGGGTTGTGAAGACACGAGACCGCATCAACAATGGTGAACTGTTTGGACCACGCCATTTCACAACCGGGGTCGCATGGAGTTCGGCGCCAAGCGGTTGGGACGCCGGCAATACAAGCGGCGGCGATTGGGCTGCTTCGACAATCGTTGCAGACCTTGCCGATCTGCCTGATCAGGTCGCACGATACAAGAAAGATGGGATTGAAATTCTGAAGGCCTATGCGGGAATAGGCACTGTTGGGTTGCAGGCGCTCGTCTCAGAGGCGGAGAAACAGGGGCTGCGGGTTATCGCCGACCTCTGGATGCTAAACTTCAACAAGCAGATCGCCCAAACTACCGGTCTACATGGCTGGGCCCATACCGGTGGATTCCAGGTAGCCCCGAAAGAGGACCATGAGTGGATGGCGAAGAACGAGCGTTTCGTCATCCCTACCGTAGTTCTCGGCGAATTGTTAGCTGCAGGCAGGCTAGCGGATGAAGACGGTAGTAGGGCCATGCTGGAAGAGCCCTTGATCATAGACATCTGGGGCAAGGACGCGGTCGAAGAGTTCTATACCGTCTACGCCCAGATCCGTGACAACTACTACGACGGCCGGTTGGCTTTCTATCAACTGAACAACTTCGGTAACTTGTCGCGGTTCCGACCAAACATGCAGGAGAACACAAGACTTTCGATCGAAGCAGGTGTTTTGGTCGGCTGTGGAACTGACGATGTCTATCCCGGAGCATGGCCGGGAGAGTCTACGCACCGTGAAATGCAGTTGATGGTGAAAGGTGGCGTACCGCCGTTAAAGGCAATCAAAGCCTGCACCTCAGATTCAGCGAAGATCCTGAAGCGCGATACCGAGTTTGGCTCAATTCAGGTTGGACTCAGCGCTGACATCCTGCTTGTTGAAGGCAATCCCGCTGCAAATATCGACGACACTCGGAATGTCCGGGAGGTGTTCATGCGTGGCAAACAGGTTGATCGCCAATCGCTGAAGTTCGCCCGTTGATCAAGGAAGCTAGGAGATGAGGTCCGCTTTTAGGTGCAAAGCGGAACATGCCTGAGCTACTTGGCTGCACGAAAGACTTATGTCGGCGAGGACGGCACAAGTTGGCTTGAGAAGTTGTTATGCCCAAATGCAAAGCCCCCTAGGATCGGGATCCCAAGGGGCAGAGCTGGAGATAGTCGATAAACTGAATTGTGTAGAGGTTTACGACTCA
>JARFQY010000112.1 GCA_029287535.1 Filomicrobium sp. | reverse complement strand
ACAGAGAAGCCCTTTGCCCTTGCAGGCGACCCTCTTTCAAAGTCGTGGAATACGGTCTCGATCTGCTTACGAAGAGCGGACAATGGGTCCTGAGCTTCTCCCCTCGCTTCCTCCCAAAGCGAGGGCAGCCATTCTCGGTATGTCATGGTCAGAATTTTCTTTTGATCAGCGGTAAGTCCTTTAGAAATTACCATCGGGTCTATGCTCCCGAGATGACAATGGTCAAAGCGTGGGCGTTCTGGTCAGTGAGAGAAAGCATAAGCGAGGCTTCGTCATTGTTCGCGAAGCAGCGACGAACCCAACGCGGTTGAGTCTTGCTGTCGGACCAGCACCCTGTACCCAAGCTGGGGTGATAGCGGCGATTTTGTTCCTGGTTATTGATAAAAATCATAGCCGCCTGCCCTGCCGTCGGTGAGTTTTAAAAGGGATGATAGATTGAACGGGGCCTCAGCCGCAAGGACGCGGTCAAGGTGGGTTGTGGCCTGATTGTCTTGGCAAAAACAAAATTTGCCAGGAGAGGGAATATGAGAGTCAAGAATGTGGTCTGGGTTGCCACCTTTTTTCTGCTCGTTGCACCGCAATTAGCGCAGGCCGACATGTCTTCTCTCGGAAAACGGGAGTACGATTCAAATTGTGCCTCATGTCACGGCCAATCTGGCAAGGGTGACGGCCCACTTGCAGGCTATTTAGAGAGCAAGCCCACAGATTTAAGTCAAATAGTTAAGAATAATAATGGAGTATTTCCATTCACGCTTCTTATTAAAATAATTGATGGAAGGGAAGTAATAGCGCTGCATGGCACGAGAGATATGCCAGCGTGGGGCCATCAATATAACGACAAAGCCGCTCAGTATTATCAAGACTTCTTTGGTAAATATGATTCAGAGGCTTTTATCAAAGCGCGCATTCTTGCCTTAACGGAGTATATCCATTCGTTGCAGGCTGACTGAGCAAGTTGGATATCAGGGCTGTGATAAGACAATCTGCGGCTTGCAGAACACACGTGTCTCAAGGCTAGTTCGAGCCCTCATGCTTAGCTTTTGCGGCATAATGGCGAACTGGGCTCGACGCGTGACGTGAGCCGATTCCGCGAGCGACCGTAAGAGGACTTTTGGAATCTTCTCTCGTCAAGGTGTCAGGATGCGATAGAGAAATATTGACTAGCTGGACAACGCCGATATCGATCATCGGTGCTAAGTTTTGACCCAGATGTACGGTCTTGATTGTAACGGGGCATCGGATGCAGGTCGGGCGACGTCCAAGCGGATCCGTCGTCAACGCAGATTTCGGCGCCGCTGAACCGGCGAAGCCTATTGGTGCAGGATGAAAGTAGCGCGCCGTGGCAACGTCCTAAGGGGGTCAATCCATGGCGATTGCTCAAAAAGTAGAAGCGCGGGCACTCAATGCGGATGAACGAGTGCTAGTCGAGAAGTCCCACCATCCGGCACTACAGGATCTGCCGGACAAACAGCTTGCGGAACTGGTGAAACTGATGCGTGAGCGACGTGAGAAGGCAAAGACGCAAGCCAACCAACGCCGGCGCGAAATGCGCGGGAAGTCAGCTCCCAAAGGAGCCTCAGCGTCCCGTGCGGACGAGGGCTCCAAACTTAAACTGAGCGTTCTTGCCATGGCCGTGCGCCGCCTCAATAGTGAGGCCGAACGTAGACGTCGCATGGCAGCTCGAGTGCTGCTGAGGGAAAATGCTGAACGAGCTCTAGCGCAGAAGAAATCAAAGGAAGCGAGCGACCGACCTTTCAACACGCGTCACGCTCATGAAGGCATGCGGAACTTAGCCAATAGGCGTCCGGAAGAGTTAATCCGTCCGATGGAGCTGGGCCGTCAACGCAAAGCAGCCGCCATCGCTCAAGCAAAGCGGGATGCGCGCTAGCCGTGGCTCGTGCGTCTCCCTTCGTGTGTCACGAGCCTCTTCAAGTGGATAATTGCAAACTCTTCGTCCGTTTTGTGGCCTTTTCCGACATCGGCAATGCGCGCCGAGTTTGCAGTCCTGATGCCCGCTTTTGGGGCCAAGCGGGCCATGCGTGAGCCGCGTCGAAGTAAGGATGCTTCGCAACGTAGTTTTGTCCCTGCGACAAATCGGATCGGTTCGGTAAAGGGTCACTTTGAGAATCATCAATTGGGCTTATCTGCAACTCTGGCATATTCGTGGTGGTTTCAAGAGCGGCGCTAGAGCATCTGCTGCGTCCCTGCTGATTTCCCCCGTCAGTGCCAAGCTCAGGAGCTACATCGATCACTGTCGTGATCGATACTGCCCACGCCACCGGATCATCCCTTCCGATCCGGTAGCTTTTCCATTGATATCGCCGGTGCGTTCAAACCACGGGCAACCTGTAAGCGCCGCTTGTTCCTGCTCTATGGCAATGAGCTCTATGCTATGTCGCAGCACCTAGAACTCAAAGTCGAGCATTTCTTGTCGGAGCCGCCGGAAATATGGGATGGCCGGACTGGCATGATCGACGCGGCTGCACTGGATGGGCTTCTAAAAGGACGAGATTCCGGCGCATGGCTGCATGTACTTTGTGGTCCCTTCCCAATGATTGAGGGCATCGAGGCGGTCCTTCTCGGGCGGGGCGTACCTAGCGACCAGATTATTTCCGAGCGCTTCTGCTACGACTGAGGCAGGCAATGACGCAGAGACACCGGATCCTAATGACAGTTTACGTCTTCGGCATAATCATGCTCTTTGTGTCGATCTCGTTTGCTCTACGCTCGACTTAATGACAGAGGTAAAACGTGCGCCCGGGCCGCCGTTGTGATGTCTGCAGTTGGGTCCAAAGCAGACGTAACCAACGCGCTAGGCGATGTCCGCTTTCAGGGATGAAAACCGCAAAAAGAAGATTGATTGGTTGTGAAAGTCTCGACCGTCGGGAGGAGGATTGACTCTAAGGGCGGTTGGAGGTTGGTGAAGTCACGCGAGTTCGGGGTCGCTCACCTGCGAGGAGCGACCTGAGTGGTTGACGGGTGTCAACGCTGCTCGCAAAGCTTTCTGCTAGGTCATTTTTCTGTTGTTGCAATCTTGGCAACGGGTCTTCGAGCAAAGTCTGCGGTGATCGAGAAATACGTCATGGGAGCTATCCTCTTGCTATGTCAGTCGGGCAGCTTGAAGTAGGGCCATCGCGGGTTTGTTGGCGGTCGAGAGATGAGGTTGCGAAATGTCTTACAAAACAATTTTGGTATGCTTGGCGACCGAACAGGCTGCGGAGCAAATTTTGCCTGCAAGCTGTCGCCTCGTGCGCGCATTTGGCGCCCATATGATCGGAATTCACACGCTAGAGGCGCTCGTTCTCTATCCGGGTATTTTTTTGCCGGGCATCGCGCTACACTATGATGATCCACGTTTTACGGACTTTAATCGGGAGGTCCGCGAGCAGGATGCCAGGATCCAGGACATTTTCGAAGCCCACACGGCGAATAAGGGTTTCATCGCAGAGTGGCGTTCGCTATTGGCGCATTCGGAGCACGCCAGCGATCAACTGATCCGGTCTGCCTTCTTCTGCGATCTAGTCGTCGTTGCGCGCCCGGACCGAGAGAGTGAGCGCTCGCATCAAATCGGTGCGCAGCATGACCTCATTATGAATAGCGGTCGACCGGTTCTGCTTATCCCACCTGATTATGGAGACAAGCTTATTGGCTCCCGCGTTTTGCTGGCCTGGAATGCAACGCGAGAGGCCGCCGTCGCCGCGCGCGCAGCGCTTCCCTTTTTTTCCCGCGCCGAAGAGACATTCGTGTTGACCATCGCTTCTGAGCAGCGCCACTCCATCTCGGACATTCTGGAAGGACACGAAGTCGCGAAGATGCTTGGGAGGCACGGCGTGGAGCCCGATGTCATTCATACGGGCCAAACCGAGGAATCAATCGGAGCCCAGATTTTACGAGAGGCAAAAAATAGAAACTGCGATCTAATCGTGATGGGTGCCTTTGGGCACTCGCGGCTCCATAGCTTCTTTTTCGGAGACGCGACGCAATTCATGCTAGAAAATGCAGATGTGCCTATACTTTATTGCAACTGACGCACCTCCAGCTTGAATGTCACCGGCCGGCCCATGCGCGGCGGTAAAGTTCGCTCAAGGGACAGGCCCTTGGCCCGCAATTCACCAGCAAGTGCTGCTTTAACGGTCCTCCTTACTAGCCGCTCGGCCGGCCTACCCTATGTAATGTCTCGGCAGCTCACATGGCGTCGTGACGGGCACCCTTGGCCTGCCCGGAAGGATCCCTCTCACACCCGGTTTCTACCAGACTTCATGATTTCGGCCTGTATTTTCAAGATCCCATTTCATAGTGCCCTCTTCAAATGAATATACCCGTCATTTCGTGATTGGCGACGGGGCGTATCATGTGTTGAGGAAGAGACGGATCAAACTATCGATCTTTTGGCCGAACTGCATCAAGGATGCGCAGCGCCATTTAGCTCGAATACAATCGGTCCGAGGGTCGTCGCGAGGATGAAAACGAGAACAATCGAGATCACGTCTAGAATGGCTCCGGCACGAAGCATGTCCTGCGCAGAGACGGCGCCGGAGCCATATACGATTGCATTCGGCGGCGTTGCTACCGGTAGCATGAAGCCGAGTGAAGCCGCGAGCGCGACGGGCACAAGGATGCTGAGAGGTTCGGCTCCTAGCCCAGCCGCGGCAGCTGCGGCAACCGGCAGAAACACGGCGGCCATCGCGGTGTTGCTGGCAAGTTCGCCCAGATAGACGATCAGGACCATCATTATCAAGATTAGAGCGACGACAGGCACATTGCTGAGCTGGGCAGCGCCACCACCGATCCAGTCGGCGAGCCCTGTTTCGCGAATGGCATCGGCGAGCGCGAGGCCGCCACCGAACAAGATTAGGACGTCCCAACGGATGGACTTAACCTCATCCCAGGTCAATAGAGGTCGCGAGAAGCACTTGTCGGCCGGGAGAACAAACAGAGTGAGGGCAGCTGTGACGGCAATCCCGGCGTCGCTCAGCCCTGGCAATCCGAGCCTTGCCGCAAGATAGGGCCGGGAAACCCAGGCGAATGCTGTCAAAGCGAGAACTATGGCCAGGATCCGTTGACCGGTCGACATCGCCGGCAGTTTCTCTCGTTCGGACACAGCGAAAGTTGTGCGCGGCGGAAGGTGAAACACGACGCGTGTTAGCAGCATCCAGGTGATTGGCAGGAGCAGGATGACAATCGGGATGCCAAGGAGCATCCATTGGCCGAACCCAATTGAAACGTCATAGGTCCTCTCGACAAAGGCGGCGAACAATGCGTTCGGCGGCGTCCCGATGAGGCTTCCCATCCCTCCGATCGTCGCTGCGAATGCGATGCCGAGCATCATCGCAGTTCCAAAAGTGCCGGCCTCAACAGCTCCAACCTCATTTGCCGGAGTTTTCAAATCTGGGGCCAATAGCGGTCCATTTGCGCTCTGATCCGCTCCCAGCATTGCAAGACCGATCGGCATCATCACCATCGCAGTTGCCGTATTGCTGATCCACATACTGAGGAACGCCGTCGCCGCCATCATTGAAAGGATTTGTAGGTCTGGGCGCGGACCGGCGAGTCGTAGTCCGATTAGTGAGAGGCGCCTATCAAGCCGCCAGCGCTGCATTGCCGCTGCGAGGATGAAACCACCGAGAAACAAAAAAACGATAGGGTGTGCGTAGGCCCGCGAAACGTTCTCGATTTCAGCGACGCGCGCTAGGGGGAAAGCCGCCAGCGGGATCATCGCGGTTACGGCTAGGGGCAGCGCCTCCGTGACCCACAACAGCGCCATGATTGCTCCGATCACGGCGGCTCGACGGGCTTCCTCCGACAGTCCCTCCGGTAAAGGCGAGAGCAAGGCTGCAACCCCGCCGATCAGACCAAATACAAGTACAATCGTCCTAATGCTTATGAGGCTCGATGGGTGAGGTGGTTCTATCATGTCGCTAGAAGGTACTTAATGAAGCGAAATGAGACGCCCATTCGTATTGGTTTGCATTGTCTTGCATCAATAAGCCCGACACCAAGCCAAATATTATCAACGGGTGCGAGAGTTCGACCGGAGCAGGGTGACGTCGGTTACAGAGATGGTTCAAAAATGAGCGGCCCCTCGAGTCCATTCGAAATTCCGCTTTCAGGGGCGAAGCGGAACATGGCTGAGGTGCGATCGTCTGCCCGCCGTGTGGTCCGCTTTGGTCAATAAGCGGACGTTCTTTGCTGATGACCTATACTTTTGAAGCGAGCTATCGATGTGTCCCGGTCAGATCGATGCGGGTTGTTTCGCGGATTGTTCTACGGATGAGAAATCGGCATAGGCACTGCTCTTGCGTTAGATCAAGGTGATTAAAGCCTGCAGAGTTATCGTTCTTTGCACGGGGTTTGCCGTTGGAGCAAAGCGGCAGAATTTGTTGGGCTATTTAACCCAGATGGAGCGGTGCTACCATGACGCCCACAGACCCGAAGTATCAACAAGTGTCAGAACACCAAGACTTGTTCGAGCTAGGTGTAACGTCACCCATTTGGGACCGGTTTTTCACAATTGCACCACTGGTACTGGTGGGCACGCGAGAGGCTGATGGCAGAGACGATGTCGCACCGAAGCATATGGCGGGTCCGATGGGCTGGCAGAATTACTTCGGGTTCGTTTGTACTCCCAATCACGGCACCTATCAAAATATTGCTCGGAACCGCGTGTTCTCCGTTACGTTTCCCAAACCCTCGCAATGGCTTGAGACCAGTCTAACGGCCTCGCCGCGTTGCGAGGATGGCGGCAAGCCGAGTCTCAATCTCGTGGAACTTTTTAGGTCGCCAGAGGTCAACTGTCCGCTCGTTCGCGAAGGTTACCTCTATCTGGAATGCGAGCTAGATCGCTTTGTTGACGATTTAGGTGAGAACAGTTTGATCGTGGGTCGGGTCGTTGCGGCGAGGGTAGACCCAACTTATTTGCGCGCAAGTGAGCGCGATGACCAGGACGTCATTTATGAGGGTCCATTGATGACCTATGTGAGTCCTGGTCGTTTCGCTGTGGTCCGCGAGACGAGGTCCTTTCCATTTCCCGCAGGTATGAAGAAGTAGGCTAGAACACCATAAAGGGCGCGGCAGTTGCAACATACAACCGGCAAAGAATATCTCGACCACTTGCTTGCGCGTAAGGGTGATTTCATCGACTTTTTGAAACAGTTGACGCTCGCCGAGTCACCCTCTGATGTCGCTGAGGCCCAGATTGATGTGCGCGCCATTATTGCCGATCGGCTGAACGAGCTTGGTTTTGCCCTGATTAAGATTGCTGGCCGCAAACATGGTGGCCATCTTTATGCTCGACCTAAACAACGCCTCCGAGGCCGCAACCACCAAATGTTGCTGGGCCATTTTGATACGGTTTGGCCGCTTGGAACATTGAACGACATGCCGTTTGTGGTTGAGGGCAATGTTGTGCGTGGTCCTGGTGTCTACGATATGAAAGGCGGCATAACGCAGATCATTTTTGCACTGGAGGCACTAGAGTATTTTGGTCATGAACCTAGTGTGACGCCGGTACTGTTCACTAATTCCGACGAAGAAATTGGAAGCCGAGACTCGACGCGACACATAAGCCGTCTGGCGCGAAGGATGAATCGCGTCCTAGTGCTTGAGCCTTCGCTGGGTCCTGACGGCCGTTTGAAAACGGCTCGGAAGGGTGGTGGCCGATTTACCGTAAGAGTGAAGGGGAGGGCAGCCCACGCAGGGTTGGACCCGCACCGGGGCGCCAGCGCAATCCTCGAACTTTCTCATGTAGTTCAAGCGCTGTTTGCCCTTAACGATGCAGAGCGGGGCATAACGGTGAATGTTGGCCAGATCGAAGGTGGCGTTCGCGCAAATGTTGTCGCGCCGGAGAGTACTGCTGTGGTCGATGTACGCGTACGAACACAAAGTGATGCTGAGCGTATAGAAAAAGCCATACACGGCCTCACCGCCTCTGTGCCTGGTACCAAGCTTGAGATCGAGGGACGATTTGGCCGACCCGCACTTGAGCCAACGCCTCGTAATCGCCAGCTCTGGAACCTGGCATCCCAGCTAGCAGCCGAACTGGACTTAGACTTGAATGAGGGTTTGGCTGGTGGCGGCTCGGACGGCAACACTACCAGCTTATACACGGCCACGCTGGACGGACTCGGACCAGTTGGAGACGGCGCACATGCGACCCATGAAAGTTTATACGTCCAGGAGACACTCGGGCGGACCGCGCTTCTTGCCTTACTACTCATGGCGCCACCAATTGAACACTCGCTAGCTTAGAAGGGCCACCAAGGAAAGGGAGGCCAAACTGTAATGCACCCGTTTTTCAGCTCCGTGACCAGGATCGCCGACCTCAATGAGCGATCCTTCGATTGCTCTCGGTTGCCAAAGGAAGACTGGGCAACTGGTGACTATGTGCAGTGTGAGGTTATCGGTAAGCCGGGGCCTCTTTATCAGGTAGAGCAACCATCAGGGCGAATGTGCCAAGTCTTCGATGGCGATTTGGTCATCGGCGCGCTTGGCAAACGTGCTGCTACCCTAGAAGGAGTCGGTGATTGGGAGCGAGTCGAGGACGACCTTACATTGCACGCTCTGACACCGGCCGGGCTGATCGGCAAGGCAACCTCGGTATCTCCTTTACTCCCGGAACTGATGCGCCTCCGCTACCAGGGCCATGTTCTTCGGAAAAATCACAAAGTGACTATGGGCCAATTCTGCGATCGTGGTCGGCCAGTACCGTTGAGCGTTCCGTTAGTTCTTTTGATAGGCACCTCTATGTCAGCTGGTAAGACAACCTCTGGTCGGGCGATTGTTCATCAGCTTAAGGGTAGGGGGCTGAAGGTCGCGGCCGCGAAGCTAACGGGCGCGGCTCGCTACCGCGATGTTCTTAGCCTTGGCGATGCCGGCGCCGACTATATCTTCGACTTTGTCGATGTTGGGCTGCCATCAACTGTCTGTCCGCAGGAGGAGTTTGAGGAAGCCCTAACGCAACTGCTATCCAGAATTGCCAGTTGTGGTGCTGATGTACTTGTTGCTGAAGCGGGCGCGTCGCCGCTTGAGCCGTACAATGGTTCGGTGGCCATGGCAGTTTTGCAGGACAGCATCAGCATGCTTGTACTTTGCGCCTCGGACCCTTATGCCGTGCTTGGTGTTCAGCATGCTTTCGGTCAAAAACCTGATCTAATTTGTGGCCCCGCAGCGAATACTGACGCAGCCATCGACCTTGTTAACAAACTCACCGGCGTACAAGCGCTTAATCTGCTACGCCGAGACGCTCGCACTGAACTCAATCGTCTGCTGGATGAAAAGTTAGGCTTGTCCCGTGAGCTTGAGCCAGGCTTCAGGCCAAGCTAACAATGCCACTAGTGGACGAAGGGGACCTTGGCGATGCGCGCTGGGCCCGGCGTCAGGAAGTCCGCTTTCAGCTGTAAAGCCGAAAATGCCTAGGCTGCCTCGGCGAAATAACACTCCGCAGGGTCGTCTGATTGCTGCGACAAATCTGACCGGTGAGGGGTCATTTTGAGAATCGTCAATTGGATTTATCTGCAACCTTAGTACGGTTAGTTCGGCTTCAAGAGCAGCGCTGAAATATCAGCTGACCCCCGTGCTGATCACCCCCGTCGGCGCCAAGGTCTGGAGCCACATCAATCCCTGTCGCGATTGATACTCCCCCTGCCACCGGATCATTCCCTCCGATCCGGTGGCTTTTGTTTGACGCTGCCGGTCCGTCCCAACAAAGAGCAAGCGGCCAGCCCGATTGGGGGTGTCCGGTCTAGGGTGCGAGGCGGAACATGCCCGAGCTGTGATCCTCAGATTGCTGCCTTGTCCGCTTTGAACAATAAGCGGACTTGAAAGACCGCTTCAGTCAATATGCGCTGATGGGGGACACTTAAGTTTCAAGAGCCCCGTAGAGGCCGGAACGCTCGGCAGCACTACTCCCCTGTGCTAGCTCTTCAGCAGCAGTTTTTGTTTTTGGCAAGTTCGGCTAGCGCGTACGGTTCCACTTCCTCCTCTGATCGACTGACCACGAAACTCTCTAATCTTCAGCACGGCCGCAACAAACACAGGAGGCAACCATGTCAAACAGGAATCTACTGAGGCGCCATCGCGCCTGGGAAGATTGGCTCGGCATTGGATTGGGCCTGGTGATAATGTTGGCTCCCTGGGTCGTCAGCGAGATTTCCAATCAAGCGGCAGTTGTTAATGCGGCTTTGGCCGGACTTGCTGTCTTGATGCTGGCTGAACTGGACCTTGTAAAGGTTCGGCGCTGGGCGGAAGTTGGCCAGCTGGCGTGCGGGATTTGGGTCGCGGCATCTCCCTTCATCTT
>JARFQY010000080.1 GCA_029287535.1 Filomicrobium sp. | reverse complement strand
ATGTCAGCTGAAACGAATAAGACCGCCGAGAAGATGAACTCCGTCAAGGCAGCCTGGGACAAGGCGCCTTCCGGCCCGAAGAAGGATATTGCCCTGAAACACTACCAAGCCGCGGAAAAAGCGCGCACGGCAAAGAACGATGCCGAGACCAATAAGGAACTCGACGCGGCGACGAAAGCTCTCTCGTAACATCGGTTTCTTGACGTGACTGCCGGGCCGCTCGCCGTCTGACCGTGGGCGGCCCGCTCGCTTTGCAATGCAGCTCTCATTTCAACAGCGGCCCGACGTTATCCAAATACCCTGGGTCGAACTCTGCGAGGTCGGCCAGCCGCTCAAGGTCGTGGAAGGTCACCCGACCCTCCCGGAAAGTCACGAGCCCGCGTTCGCGAAGCTGCCGCAGGACGCGGTTCACGTGTACGGCGCTCATACCCAGTGCGTCGGCAAGATGGTACTGCGTCAGTGGACAATCATAACCTTCCCTGCTCCCGATCCCGACCAACGCCAGCCTCGAGCCCAACTCGAGTAGAAAATGCGCCATGCGGGCATCCGCATCGCGTCGTCCTATTCCGACGAGATGCTCGACGACCATGGCCTCGTCCCGTGACGCTGCCCAGAGTATCGCCGTCGCCAAGCGCGGTGTTTCGGCGAATGCTTGGAGGAGATCGCTCGCCAGCACTTCGGCTGCCTGGATATCCTCGATCGGCTCGAAGCTGTGATCGGAAGTTCGGAGTAGAACGCTGCGCAAGCCCAGAAAATCACCAGGTATCTGGAAATCGACAATCTGGCGTGATCCGTCCGCCTGGATCTTGTATGAGCAGACCCAGCCCTCTGAGAGGATGTAGGCGGCCTGATCCGACTGCCCCTGGTGTACGAGATCCTGCCCCGCGACGAAGGATCGGCGACGGTTGTGAAGACGCTCCAGAACGGCCAACTCGGCCTCGGACAAGGCGACGAAGGCTGAAAGTTTGCGGGTAAGCGGGCTGTGCGCCACGGCGTTCATTATCTCTCCCGTACCGGCCTGAACTGGCGATAAATTCAGCAAGAAAAGGGCAGAGACTGCTTTCGATCAGTTCACCATACAGCATTTTCCGCCAGTGTGGTGATGCGCGCCAGGTCGCCTGTGCTGCGTGCACTGTCGCTCACAGAAAGGGCCCCGGAATGACCAGAGAGACCGACCACGCAGGACTTGCAGCCCTTTCTATATGCGAGGCGCTCCTGCTTGCGCTGAATGATCAAGGTCTCTTGCCCGAACATGAGATCCTGGGTGTGTTGCGCGACGCCGCGGCAAGCCACAAGAACGCCGTTGGCACCAACGCCGAAACGGAAACGCACCGAGCCGTTGCCGAACTCATCGATCGGATTATCGCCGGCGGCAACTCGGTTCGGAGACGATGAGCGGGCAACAGTTTCCAGGTCGGACGGCCCCAACGTAGTACTATTTGCATGGCTAACTCACAGCGCGGCCAATAAAAAATCGAATTCCATGGTCGAAAACAAATCAAATCTGCCCCGTGAGGCTGCGGACTGGATCACGGATCCCTTTGCACGCTTCCTGAAGATCGAGGCGGCCGCAGCTGGCCTATTGCTCCTGGCCGTTCTTGTCGCGATGGTTCTGGCCAATTCGGCTTGGGCCGAGGCTTACCTTGCGTTCTGGGAAACCCCGCTTGGCCTGACGTTCGGAACGTTGGACTTCACCCGCTCCCTGCGACACTGGATCAATGACGGGTTGATGACGGTCTTTTTCTTCGTGATTTCTCTTGAGCTTAAGCGGGAGATCGTTCTCGGTGAACTGCGTAATCCCCGACTGGCGGCGCTGCCTCTTGCGGGTGCCGTTGGGGGCATGCTCGTCCCGGTCTCCCTGTATCTGGCGTTGATGACCGGGCAGCCCGGAATGCATGGTTGGGGAACCGTCATGGCGACCGACACCGCGTTCGTGATCGGATGCCTTGCACTCTTCGGAAGCCGGATCCCGCCAAGCCTGCGTCTGTTCCTGCTTTCCCTTGCGATTTTTGATGACGTTGGGGCCATACTCGTCGTTGCCTTAGGCTATGGCGAAGCAATGAACTGGTCCGCTCTCGGACTCGGAATTGTGGGGCTCGGGGTGGTTGCAGCCTTTTCACGCTTGGGGGTCAGAAGCGTTCCCTTCTACTTTCTGCAGGGCGGCATAATCTGGTTGTGCTTTGACGCCTCGGGCATCCATGCGACGATCGCCGGCGTCATCCTCGGACTGATGACGCCAACCCACGTTTGGGTGAGCGACATAAGACTGCGCGCGGTTCTCGAGCGTGTTCTCGCCTATCCAGCAGGCGAGCATTGGAGCGGAGACACCGCAGACCGCCATGATCTCCGTCAGGCCGGCCGTGCGGTGTCAGAATCCCTCTCGCCTGTTGAACGGCTCGAAATCATGCTGCACCCTTGGGTAGGCTTTGTAATCATGCCTATCTTCGCACTGGCGAATGCAGGAATCACGATCCATGGCGCTGATTTCGGACATTCGGTCTCGGTGGCGATTTTCGTCGGCTTGGTGCTGGGCAAGCCGATTGGCGTTTTCGCCTTCAGCTGGCTGGCTGTCCGTTCCGGATTGGCGGTGCTCGGGCCCGGTCTGTCGTGGCCGCACGTCGCGGCTGGCGCTTTTCTCACCGGAATTGGGTTCACGATGTCGCTGTTCATAGCGGGTTTGGCGTTCGAGCCGGCGATACTCAACGCTGCAAAGCTCGGGATCCTTTCGGCTTCGATCGTTGCCGCGGCGATCGGTAGTTTAATGCTGTTCCGACTGGCATCCCTTGCACCTCGGAGCTAGGTTATCAGGCGGGCTTTCAGAAGCCCTCATCGGGCACCATGGTGCGCTTGGATCCCGCCACGGTCGGTCATCGCGCATCACGCAAACAATTTAAGCGGGGTTCGTGCAGATTGCAGGAAGACCCGCCGCCATTGCCCACACACTGATTGAGACAGCCAAGCTCAACGGCGTCGATCCGCAAGCCTGGCTCACCGATGTCCTTGGCCGTATTGCCGACCACAAGATCAATCGGATCGACGAATTGCTTCCTTGGCGGTTTGCTCAGAAAATATGAGCAGATGCA
>JARFQY010000073.1 GCA_029287535.1 Filomicrobium sp. | reverse complement strand
CTAGTTTGCCAAACCAAGCAGCGCCGCCCTCAACGCATCCAATGCACTGCGGTTCGATAGTTGCTCGGCAGTCTCTACCTTTTTCTAATTGGTAGGATCATACCGTAGGTCAGCGAACGCCACAGCCACTCCACCGGGCCGTAACGGAAACGCGTCATCCAACCGACGCTTCCAACGATTTGAAAGGCCCAAGCCAAAGCAATAACGAGGACGACCTCCGATCGAACCAACCGATTAAACTGCATCAGACCGAAACCATAAAAAACCGCAGCACCAATAATTGAGTGAAGTAAGTAGTTGGTTAGCGCCATCCTTCCGACGGCCGCCAAGTAATCTCCTGCAGACCTTAGAAGGCTCATGCGAAACGCAAGAATTATCACGCTAAGATAGCCAAGCACAAACGGCAATCGGCCTAGCTCGAAAAATAATTGATAATATCTAACACCAACAGGATCCAATCGGTTTTCATATAGGCCGATATTGAGCCAGGTATGCACAAGCACACCCACCCCCAAACCTACAAGCGCAATAAAAATATATACGCGCCGCTGAAAGCCCAGACCAGCAAAAAAATTAAAACGAGCCAGCGCTAAACCAAGAATCATGTACAAAAAAATTTCTAAAAAATCTTCTGTTACAAAGATAGCGGTTTGTTCCTCGAAAGCTTGAGCCGCATTGTATCTGAATAGGCGAAAGTAGCCCCCTGCTTTCACCTCCACCTCTTCATCAATAAAGCTGAAATCTGGGTGTAAATCTGCTTGAATTTCCTGAAAATCGCTTGCGAGTCGCTCCTCGTCCACAGAAAGCGGTTGCCCCCGCTGCCTTTTGCTCCGAATGTCGACAGCCCTCTCCTGCAAATTCAAGATTTCAGTATATTCCAGGAAGGACTGGGTCGTGATTAGAGTAAACCCAACGAACAGAATCGCCAGCAAAGACTTTGTCGAGAGCAACCTAAGTGGAAACAATAAAACCCCAACCACTGCATACTTGAACAACACGTCCCCCCACCAGAGCAAAGCATACGCGTTAAGCAAACCAAACGCAGCGAGCCACAGCAATCGGAAGAAATAAAATTGAATTTCAGGTGGTGCGTTGTCCCTGCGGACAAGCTTGTCAATGATCAACGCAGAGCTCACGCCAAACAATACAGCAAAGAGCCCTTGCATTTTGCCGTAGAAAAAAATTTCAAAGAGAACGCCAATATATTTGTCTAATTTTGGTTCTAAGCTACCTTGATATAGATAGAATGCAAGTGACTCAGGAAAAGCCATATCTTGTACATTTATGACAAAAATGCCAAGAACAGCGATGCCTCGCGTGACGTCAATTATCCAAATTCGATGAGTAGGCAGAGCCTTGTCAGACATGCCTATCCCCTTAGGTCAGGCGGCGGGCCAGAAAGCCCAATGTCATCAACGCGCTGAGGTGTTGTCTCGACTGCAAGCGCCAATGTCGTCAACTTGTTGTTGCCTCGCCGATTTTGGCCGCGGAACCGGATCAAAAGGGATAGGCATGCTTGTCATACCTCATTAAAGCGCAATCTCGCAAAAGGTTAACGCAGAACTCCGGCGGACGGTTTTAGACGTCGCTGAGGCAATGAATGCAGC
This sequence comes from Filomicrobium sp., assembly GCA_029287535.1. Taxonomy (GTDB): domain Bacteria; phylum Pseudomonadota; class Alphaproteobacteria; order Rhizobiales; family Hyphomicrobiaceae; genus Filomicrobium. The sequence goes on along the minus strand of JARFQY010000073.1, from coordinate 4,875 downwards.
CCTCCTCCTAAACGGCGCTTCCCCAATCCCAGGCGAAATGTGTGTCACTTCAATCCATGGGGCAAAACTCACCCTCCCTAAATACGAGCAGCAGTGAACGCCCCGCGCCCGCGCCTTCGCCCCGCTACATGTGCACCCGACCCTGAAATTGGTCGCGACTGGCGGCCGCAAGCTGCTTCATGTCAGCATAAAGGGATCACGCCAAGTGTATAGGGCTATCGTCTGCTAACACGAGTGGGATAGTGCGAGGCAACCAACTCAATCACTGGCACCCGTCGCTCCCGGTGGGTCTGCTCCTTCTTCTCGTCCGAGGCAGCATCTGTTGACGGCAGCTTCTGGGAGCGACCGTGTGAAAACGCGGCTGACGCCTCTAATTGCCTTACATTCTTGTCATTGGGAATGGAAGCGGTTCGCCGGGGGGAGCGCCTGGGTTAGCAGACATGATCGACGGGCATGGCCGACTGGCCAACGGCTAGCCGGCCGATGCCCGAAGTGGGGTGGTGTGACCAACGACAGAATCGACGCTAGGCAGAGGAGCCATCAGGGCCGTCCAAACCTCACGGCCCGCGTTGGCACTGAACTACGGCCGCAGCTCTCCATTTAGCGGACCATGACCGCGTGAAGTAGTGTGTTGCTCAGAGGGCTGCCAAACTGGCGGGTTTCGGGGACCAGCGCCCATCGACATTCACAGCCGGTATCACGTCCCGGGCATGTGCCTTGAGAAATGCCGGGTGATCCGATGTTCAGTGCGGGACTGCATCGGGGGTTTCGTGCATTGTCGGGCTCCATTCCGGGTAATCGGCCAGCTCCACCGGGCTGCCCCAGTAGATGCCCGGCACGAGGCGCATTTCTTTTAGGACGAGACTTAGCGGGAGAACGGTCGTCCCGACATCAATGACGGCGCCGCCCATCACCGTGGCGCCCGCATTTACGGCAGAGCCATCGCCGATCCGAGCGCGCTTGACGGTCAGTGTCATGTTTTCCAGCGAATGATACTGCAGGACACCGCCGATCACGGTGTCATCGCCGATGCTAACCGCGTTCCAGTCATAGGCCTGCAAAGGCGAGGCGATAATCGATCGCCGCCCGATTTCACATCCGAACAAGCGCAGCGCTGGATTCGGCAGCACGGTCCCAGCGGAGAACGCAAAGGTGGGCCTGCACCATGCGAAAAAGCAATCCTGTGCAAAGAAGTAGGTGAAATGCCGCCAGGACCAGAAAGGCGTGGCATGGTCTACGCCCCATGTGCTGCCGACAAGGGCTTTCTTGACGGCGATGCAAGCAACGACCAGCGCGACCTCGGTCAGAATGAGGCTGGAGATCGCGCTGGTCAGAACGTCGCCTCCGAGGCGAAGCAAGACCGTGTACAAGACAACGTAGACGAGTAGATCCGTGGTGCGCAGGAACCCGATGCTGAAGATGTCGTTCAGCAGGACGCGGCCGAGAAAAAGAGAGTAACTCGGCAGGATCTGGTTGTGCCGCTCGGCTTCGAAGTCTGCGCTGGCGAACCGCACCGGCGGATTGCCGGCAACCGTGATCGACGCGCCGAGTCGGGACTGCATCTGGCGTCGGAACCTGATGCCGTTTCCGGGCGATGAGACGCCGAGCAAGAAGTTGGTTGGAAGGTGACCATCCTCGGCCACACAGTTGTTGCCGGCGAAGAAATTTGCCGGCATCTCGAGGCGCCGCAGAACCAGCTGCCCGGCATCCTGATCGATCATATTCGTGTAGCAACCGTGCGCCCAGAACGCCTTCGCGTCGGCCGTTGCAGTCTCTGGTATGAGGTTCAGCATGACGTCGCACTCCGAACCGCCCAGCCGCGAAAATCGAAGACCGGCGAGGGCGCGGAGGTATTGCCCGGTGATCGTCCAGGTCCAGAGGCGCTGGACCTGATTCATCACGCGCTGCCGGTAGAGCAGAAGCGCGCCTTCTAGACTGCGCGATGGGTAGAGCCCGGGAACGCTCGGTGTCCAACGTACGAACAGGCAGAGCAGTACCGAGCTGAGCACGATCGCAACCCAGCTCGTGACGAATACGTAGAGCGCCGTCGTTCCAACGATTTCGCCAAGTGGCGTCGTCTGCAAATAGTAGGGGGCAAGATCCGGATCCCCGCTGGGTATGATTGCAGTTAACGCCCAGGTCACCGCGGTTGCCGGTACGACGAGCAGTATGAAGTCCAGGAGCGCCTGAAGAAAGATATTCGCGGTCTCGAGAAGCCACAGCGGACGTGCCGGCCGACAATGCGCTGCTGCGCGGCTCAACCGGGTGTACCGCCCGACCGAACACGCCGGGGCGCCATCCCACATCTCGCCGGCGCCGACATCGCTGAGGACGGGCGTGAAGGGAGTGACCCAGGCTCCGCGGCCGACAGTGACGCCTGTCCCGACGCAGCCGCGCATTCCGATCTTGCAATTGTCACCGAGCTGGACCGGGCCAACATGCACGTGCTGACCAGACCATCGCACCATCTGTATGTAGGCGCCAGTCTGGATGGCGACGCCATTCCCAATACGAAGTAGATCAAGTGGTCCGTTGAACAATACATCATGCGCACACTCGGTGTTCAGTCCAGCCGTTGCGCCGAGTCTCCGTAGGGCAAAGGCGGTCAGAGGTGGACTGCGAAACATCGCACCAAGAGGGCTGAGTACCGCGAGTTGAAGCCGTTCTGCGATCCAGATCCGCAGGTGCATTAGACTCCACTTCGGATAGCTGCCCGGAGTCGTTGGTCTCGTAAAAGCGTTCCCGATAAAGCACCACTTGATCATTACGGCCCAGAGAAGGGTGGCAAATGGCAGAGTGAGGCCGCCGATATAGAGGAGAAGGCCTACAAAAATGAACTCCAACAGGCCCGCGCTCAGAAAGAAGGCCCCGACCTCACCGAAAGCCACGACCGCCAGGAAACCGATCAGGTGCGGGGCGTAGAACACCAGGAGAAACAGGACCTGGCGAAGGGTGAAGTCCGCGACGGAGAGAACCCGTGCAGCCGCCTCATCGCGCTTGGTGCCGCGCTCGTCACGGCCAGCGGTCTCGTTGACGTTATCTGCAGGCAGATCCAGTTCCTTCGCACGTTCCGCGATCTTGAGGGCTGTGTCGCAGTCGCTGAGGAGAGCGCGGACCGAGATCGACCATCCTGCCTCGCGGAGGCGCTGCGCAAGTTGAGCGATGAGGATGGAGTGCCCACCATGGTCCGCAAAGCAATCGTCCCAGCCGATTGAAGGGCCGAAAAGCTCGCGGCAGATCACCAGAGCGCTGTCGTCGTCGGCATCGGTGCGCGGCTTCGCGAAAAACCCTTCCTCAGCGACTGTCTGGGTGCTTTCCCGTCTGCCGTCCAATTTCGCATCGGCATCCGTCGGCAGATCGGACAGTTTCGGAAGCCGCGTCCGATCGATCTTGCCGGATCTCTGGTTCAGCACGAAATCCTTCACCAGGAAGAATCGACTCGGCACCGAAGGTTCGGGAAGCTGCCGGGCCAGGCGGTTCGTGACGGTCCGGGCCCAATCCGGCGGCGCGGGCACGACGTCATCCGGTTCGTGCAACCGGAGTGCCGGCGCCGCGATGAAGGCAAGTAGTTCCTCGTTCTGGTAGTCGAGAACCGCCGCTTCGATCTCTCTGAACTGCGTTTGGAGAATGTCCTCGACCGCCTGGACCTCTACGCGATGCCCGCGAACCTTGAGTTGCGTGTCGATGCGGCCAAGAAAATGCGTCTGGCCCGTCGCGGGATCGATCCGGCATCTGTCGCCGGTCCGGTAGAGCCGGCCGAACCGAGGATGAACGATAAACTTCTCGGCCGTCTGCTCGGGCAGGTTCCGATAACCCCGGGCGACGTGGACACCGCCAATGCAGAGTTCGCCGACCTCGCCGAGGCGCAGCGGCTGGAGCGTGCCGGGTTCCAGAATGACGTAGGTTACGTTGGCCAGCGGCGATCCGATGGTGACGGGTTCGCCGGGACGTAGGCTCTGCCGGCTTGCGTCTGTGCTGGCTTCGGTCGGTCCATAGGTGTTGATGATCTGCCGTCGCGCTCGCGTCCACGGTTCGACCAGCGCGGGAGGAAAAGCCTCGCCAGCAGGCACGACGTAACGGCACAGCGGGTAAGGCAGATCCTGCTCGGGTGCCGACGTCAGAGTGCTCAACAACACGGGCGGACAGAACAGCACGGTCACTTCTGCCTGTTTCAGGATCGGCAGCAGATCGGGACCGGAGCGGACCTCTTCTTTCGTCAGCATCACGACGGCGCAGCCGGCAACCCAGGCGCTGTACATCTCGGAGATGCTGCCGTCGTATCCCAGCGACGAGGTCAGTGTGGAGGCGTCCATTTCCGGCACGAGATCGAAGTAGTCGGCGTAGGTCAGAGCGAGGTTCACGTATCCGGCGTGGGGGCATTCCACGCCCTTCGGCAGTCCGGTTGTTCCGCTGGTGTAAAAGATGGTCGCCAGACGTTCCGCAGGATCGTCCAGCCAGGGTGGCGCAGCCCTTGCGGGCGTCTCGTCTGGTAGCGACAGGACATCCAGTGTCGGCAGATCGCGGAATGCGCGCTCTCCTCGCGTTAGCACGACCACCGGCCGGGCGTCCTCCAGCATGTGGGAAATCATCGCTTCCGGTAGCGTGGCATCAATAAAGACCACCGTACCGCCGGCCCTCAGGATGCCCAGGTGACAGGCGACGGCCTGCCAGTTGTCCTGCGCCATGGATATCGCGACGACCTGGTCCGGACCGTTCAGGACATGCGACAGGGCCGCGGCCACCTTTTCAGCTTCCTGGTCGAGCTCGGCATAGGTGAGTGCCTCGCCGGTATGCGGGATCTGCAGCGCGACATGATCGGCAAAGCGTTGCGCCGAACGGTCGAAGATGTCCGTCAGCCAGCGGGCGCCACGCTGG
>JARFQY010000067.1 GCA_029287535.1 Filomicrobium sp. | reverse complement strand
ACTTATCGATTCAGGCTGGGGTGCCAGCCTGGGATATCCTGGCCTTGTGATCGATGACGAAGGAGTGGAAATCCCCGGATACGTGTTTTCGTCTCCAAACTTACTATCCAAGTGGGATGAACTGGATGAACTTGAAGGACGCGATTACGAACGTACGATCGCAGAGGTCGCGCTTGCTAACGGGTCTTTCGTTCGAGCCCACGTATACATACTTCGCGACTAGGAGAGGCCACTTCTGGCCGTTAGCGGACATCAAAATTTGGCATTTCTAGGGCCTTCTGAACGTCCGGTATTGGTGGGAGCGGACATTGGCCCTGGCCGGATGTCCGCGTTCCACGCCAAAGCTGCCATTGAGCTAGAATGAGTCCGAAAGACCGCTAATGAACCCAAACCAGGCATCGGGACATCGTATGAATGTGAGTAAGCTGTGATTGCACGTCGAATCCTGTTAACCCTGATCGGTGTTCTTGCGTGTGTGCCGGGCAGGTCCGCCGAGATTGCTTCCCAGATTGATGCTCTACTTGCGTCCAGCGTCGAGAATGGGCGCATTCCCGGAGTTATCGCCATCGCAGCGACATCGGATGAGATCATCTACGAGGGCGCGGCCGGCTTCCGAGACGTCGAGAGCAGCACCGAGATGACCATTGACACAATCACTCGAATCGCCTCGATGACGAAAGCAATAACATCAGTCGCTGTCATGCAACTCGTCGAACAGGGCAACATCGAGCTGGAAAGCCCCGTTGGTGAGTATCTCCCCCAGTTCAATGAAGTTGAAGTTCTCGAGGGCTTCGATGCCGACAACAAACCGATTCTCAGGGCGGCGAAGGCAGCCGTGACTGTACATCAACTGCTTACCCACACTTCAGGTTACGTCTACGAAATATGGAACGAGAATGCGGCGCGTTACGCATCGTCGGGGCATGCCACAGACGATGACTTTTTGGATGTACCTCTTGCGTTCGATCCTGGAACGAAGTGGGAGTACGGGATCAGCACGGATATTCTTGGTGTTCTGGTCGAGGTTATTAGCGGGCAATCACTCGACGACTACTTCCGGGAGCACATATTCATCCCATTAGGAATGTCGGACACCTACTTTATAGTGCCGGAAGAAAAATTGGCGCGTTTGGCCACGGCCTATTCCAAATCAGAGCAAGGCGAGCTGACGCCGATTCCTTATTCTCGTCCGACGGGTGACTTTTTTAGCGGTGGTGGAGGCCTGAGGTCAACGGCACGCGACTACGTTCGATTCCTGCAAGCAATCCTGAACGGTGGCGAGCTGGATGGGGCTCGGATGCTATCCGCAGCTTCGGTGAATCTAATGTCCCAGAATCACATAGGCGATCTCGAAGCCGCCGACTCGATTACGACTTCGGACCCCAGACTCAGCAATGATGTCAATTTCATGCCAGATTCAGTGGACAAATTCGGTCTCGGATTTCTAATCAACACCGACCCGATTCCCGGAGGGCGGCCCACCGGAAGTTTGTCGTGGGCGGGACTGTACAACTCCTACTATTGGATAGACCCAAAGAACGATATCTGTGGTGTGGTGATCACTCAGATCCTGCCGTTTTTTGACGCCGACGTGCTTGCGCTATTGAGTGAGTTCGAGACAGCGGTTTATGCCGCTGCCATGCAAAGCGACTAGCTCCGCCGAGCCCTTTGTTTCGATGAATAGGAAGTCGTTATTGGCCGTTAGTCGCCGTCAGAAAACGGGCTTTTCCGTAATTCTAAACGTCCGGTAACGGTGAGAGCGGCCATTCGCACAGGCTGAGTGTCCGCTTACCGCCCTAAACCTGCCATTCGGGTAGAATTGGTCTGAACGACCGCTAATGACCCGAGTCGGTCATTCGCATACGGCAGGAAAAATCGACTCAGTGTCGAAAATTATCGGTAGGAGTTTCTATAACTCGATCGACGGCAGGAAAGGCTTCACACCAACAGCCCGGTAAAGCTTGTCCGGCTGAAACAGGGCATCACCCTTCATAACGAGTACGCCACGGCGGATTGCACTGATGTCCTCGAGTGGATTGCCATCGAGGAGCACCAGGTCTGCGTCCTTGCCAACCTCGATAGAGCCTTTCCGGTCATCAACGCCTGTTATGCGCGCCGAATCGAGCGTGCCGATGCGAAGCACGTCTGCGTTCGAGATGCCCGCTTCTGCATAGAGCTCCAGTTCGCGATGAATTGTGAATGCCGCAACAGCGTCGCTGCCTGGCACGAGCTGAATACCATTGTCGTGCAGCAGCTTCAACATCTCAGCCTGCCTGACCGCTGACTTCGCCCAGCCTTCATCGTTACCCCGCTTGTCCATGCTGACGAGGTACAGGGACCGCGCGAACCTCGGTGGCAGATGATCAATTATGGCCGCATAGGACGGATCCGGTACGCCGTTCTGGTGAATCAGGCTCGTATCAAATATCGATGCGGTCGGGTCGATCGTGACATTGTTTTTCTTTAGCAGCGCGATAAATGACTGCACTTCTTCGCTTTGCAGGTCCAGGTTTCCGGCCTCATCGCCGTACATCGTGAAGCGAATCTGCTGACGTGTATCTTCCTTGTCGCTAGCCGAGAAATTCAGAAACACCATGTTGATGTGCTGAATTTCGTCATAGCCCGCTCGGACGGCCTGCTCGGCATTCATAAATGCCGGGATGTGCCCGCTCAGCCGCATGCCACGGGCATGTGCACGCTCGGCAATTGGTGCGACCCACTCCGGTTCGATCGAACTGTACAGTTTGATCTGGATGTAGCCATTGTCTGCATAGAAATCGACGCGTTCGAGGGCTTCGTCGAGCGAAGCGGCCGCCCAACCAGATGCGTATGGCCCTTTCTTGTCCATGAAGCCCGCACGAAATGTATTCGGCCCGATGACCTCCCCCGAATCGTGCTTGGCCGTCAGCTCCATCGTCTTTTCGTGAACACCACCAATATTTCGGACGTTGGTGATTCCACCGGCAATATTGAGCACGCCATCCGAAAGACCAAAGTGCCCGTGCATGTCCCAGAGCCCCGGAATCATGTAGCGGCCTCCGCCGTCAATTCGCTGCGCGTCTTCATTTTCGATCGCCGAACCCGATACAGCCTCGATCTTTCCGCCTGAGACCAGGACATGACTCCCTTCGAGCACTGTGCCGTTGACGACATCGACAACGTTGACGTTCTCGAACACAAGCGGCGTTTTCACACTACTGGCCAAGTCTCCGGCAATACGCTCGATGTAGAGACCGTCCTGCTCGGATTGGATCTTGCTGATCTTGTCTAGAACTTCGGTATTCCAGCCCTCCGGAATCATTCCGATATAGCCCTGGAAGTCGAGCGCGCCAAGTTCGTTGTCAGCTGTCATCCAGGCATAGGACGGTGTGAAACCGATACCGATAATGGCGTAAAGCGTGAGTGTCTGTTCGCCATCGGGCGTGTCAACGGGAACATCGAGGACCTTCTCGACTTTTGCCGTTCCCGCAGGCAGCAAGGCAACTTCGTTGTCCATGCCGGTCAGGGCTTTTCGCATGAACGCTTCAAAGGAACCAAGCGCGAGACCCTCGTTTGCCAGGTAGAAAGGCAGGTCGTCCGTTTGCATGGACCCTCTGTCGCCCGGCGTACTCCAGGATGCGACGCCATTCTCATAGGTAAAGGTCTCGTCGATCGGCGCCTTGAACGGTGATATTCCCGTAATACGTTCAGAAATGACGCGGCCCTGCTCGTCGAGCTGCACCTCGGCGTTCGAAGTCCATTCGCGATTGTTCCAGTGTACGAATGATTCGGAAGTTACCCGGCCATCTCCGGTTCGAACCAGCGTCGTCTGGCCCGCGGGCGTTTCACCCTGCATGTACCAGTCGAATTTCGATGTCTTGCCGACTGCCGGCACAACGGATTCGCCGGACCCGGCCTCGGCAGAAGCTGCGCCGTTGGCAGCGGGTGGGGCGTCCTGATCATTCTGGCCGCAGGCCGTCAGTACAAACAGGGAAGCAAAAAGCAGTGCGACGCGCAGACGTGCGCTTAAAGAGATCGTCATTGAAAGACTCATTCTTGGGGAGTTTTGGATGCGCACAGCCTACCATGGAGCACTGGGAGTACACTAAATAGATCAGGGATGCAGCTAGGATGACAGCGCTGAAGTAATTCAGGGCTTAGAAGATAACTCTGACGTCGAAGAAACTGCTTCCTGGCGACCACTTCTGGCCGCTAGCTGCCGTTCAATTTGGCCCGATCTTGACGATCCGAGCGTCCGGTATCGGTGAGACCGGAAATTTACCCTCGCCAAGTGTCCGCTTACCGCCCCAAAACTGCCGTTCGGGAAGAATCGGTCTCAACGACCGCTACTGACCCACAGCAGACATATCAGTGAATCTTCAGTACGCTTCGGGCATGCAGAATCCGGAGTCATGTTGTGTCGCAATTTGAGTATGTCGCTGTCCTAGTCTCAATTATCGTCGGTCTTGCTCTCACGCAGATTCTAAGGGGGGTAGGTCGAATGGTGACGACCAAGGACGGCCCACGCCCTTATTGGGTTCATCTTGTCTGGACGTTATACGTCTTCATACTGATTGGGATGTTCTGGTGGTGGGAATTTCGTCTAGGCACCGTCGAGTGGAGTCTCGGGCTTTATATTGTCGTGATTATCTACGCGACTATGCTCTTTTTCGTCAGCCTTGTGATTCAGCCTTCAGATACACGGGAGATCACAAATTATAAGGACTATTTCTTCTCAAATCGCCGTTGGATTTTCGGCCTACTCATAACAATTTGGCTTTGGGATTTTGTTGATACTTATTCGAAGGGCGCCGATCATTTTGCTAGCTTGACTACCGAATACCTGGTCTACAATGCTAGTCAAATAGTCGCCTG
>JARFQY010000058.1 GCA_029287535.1 Filomicrobium sp. | reverse complement strand
AGACCTGGCAGGACCTGCGCGAAGGCCTGCCGCAAGAAAACGCGTTCTTCGGCGTGCTGCGGCAGGCGATGTCAGCCGACGGCCTGGACCCGGCGGGGGTCTACTTTGGCACCAGTTCGGGCAGCGTTTACGTCAGCGCCGATGAGGGCGAAAGCTGGACGGCCGTGGCCCGCGACCTGCCGACAATCACCTCAGTCGAGACGATGGTGGTGGAGTAAACAGCGTGGCGGACAGCATCACGGTGACGCTGCCGACGGCGCTGGTGCGGCTGTTTCCAGGCTCGCCCAACGCTGTGGAGCTGCAGGCGGCGACAGTGCGCGAAGCCATCGACGCGCTCAACGAACGTTGGCCGGGAATGCGCGACCGGCTGATGGATTCACGGCCTGCAATACGGCGGCACATCAACATCTTCGTTAACGGTGAAAAGGCGCGTCTCGGGACGCCGTTGGAACCCGGAACACGAGTCATGATCCTGACCGCGATGAGCGGGGGGTGAGAGGGCTAGCGGGGATTGCAGGGGCCAACCCTGCGGCCTGTCTGGTGCTCGGTCATGGTCATGTTCTTGCCGCCCATCTTCATGGCGATGCGGCCTTGAAAGCGGTCTTGACCAATCTGGAACTCGGCGGAGCCCTTGGCGGCGTTCAGACCCTGGCAGGCGACGTCGAAGCGGACGGTGTTGCTGGTGATCACTCGGCCTTGGAGTGGGCATTTGCCAAGCGGGTTATTGGTGGAGAGGACGCGCAGTGCCGTCGCTGGGTCCGCGGCGTCATCGACGCAGATGCTGACATGCTTAGTGGCGTCGGCAGCGGACAGATGCGGCAACTCAAGACGGACCTCGACATCATAGCGGCCCGGCTCCAGACGTGCCTCGGAGGCCGTTCCCGGGCCCGGCGACATCACCACGGCGAGCAACATCATTGCGCCTATCAACACGCGCCGGTTCGGCACCCAAAACCTCCTCACCATCAGCCGTCCTGACCCGGCGCGCAGTGAAGCACGCCCGGCGCCAACCGCGCGACCCGATTCTTGCGTTGGTGCGTGGGCTCGCAGCCAAGGGGACCTCGGCAAGGCGCGCGGGTTCGTAGGGGCGATTAGGCGCGGGTCGCTGGCGGCCGCTCTAATCCCGCAGGAGCTCGTTGATGCCGGTTTTGGAGCGGGTTTTTTCGTCGACGGTTTTGACGATGACGGCGCAGTAGAGATTGGGGCCGGGGGAGCCATCGGGCAGCGGCTTGCCGGGCAAGGTGCCGGACACGACGACCGAGTAGGGCGGCACGCGGCCCATGTGAACCTCGCCGGTGGCGCGGTCGACAATCTTGGTCGAGGCGCCGATGTAGACGCCCATGGACAGCACCGCGCCTTCGCCGACGACAACGCCTTCGGCGACTTCAGCACGGGCGCCGATGAAGCAGTTGTCCTCGATGATGACCGGGCCCGCCTGCAACGGCTCCAGCACACCGCCGATGCCAGCGCCGCCGGAGATATGCACGTTCTTACCAATCTGCGCACAGGAGCCGACGGTGGCCCAGGTGTCGACCATGGTGCCGCTGTCGACGTAGGCGCCGAGGTTGACGAAGGACGGCATCAGCACGACGCCCGGGGCGATATAGGCGGAGTGGCGGACAATGGTGCCCGGCACGGCGCGGAAGCCGGCCTCCTTGAACTGCTCGGGCAGCCAGTCACCAAATTTCAAGGGCACCTTATCCCAGCCGTGGACGCGGCTGGCATACGTGCCGCTCTTCTGGAACGGGATGATTTCGTTGTCGTTCAAGCGGAAGGACAGAAGAACCGCCTTTTTCGCCCATTGATTGACCACCCACTCGCCGCTGTCGCTTTTTTCGGCAACGCGAACCTGGCCGCTATCCATCTGATTGAGCGCGGTCTCGACGGCGTCGCGCACGGGGCCTTTGGTGGCAGTATTGACGGTGTCGCGCGCCTCGAAGGCGTCCTCGATAGTTTTGATGAGGTCGGCGTGGCTCATTCTTTTGTGTCCGCTTCGTTTTCAAGATTTCAGGGCTGAGGCGCTTGTGGCCCGTGCGATGCTTGCTTGTCAATCGGCGGGCCGGCCTGCGGGACAGGGATTTGGCCGGTATTATTTCTGCCAAGTTGCGTTGTTAGGCAGCCCGTGAGCACAAGTTCGAGGAGAAGGGTTCATGTCGGCAGACCGATCGCTCAGTTTTTCATTCTTCGGAGCCATCGGCTCCCTCCTGATGGCGATTGTGACATCAGTCCTGCTGGTCTTCATCGAGCTGATGGCGGCGCTTTTCACGTATTTCTATCTGGCGATCTTCGAACGCGAATGGTTCGGGACGCTGATCGGATACTCCCGCGAGGTGCTCAACTTCGCGATCGGCCAGATCGAGCTGTGGTTCCCCGCGTTCACGAATGCCGCAAACGCCACGCTGATCGGCGAGCTGGCGCCCAAGTCGATGCTGCTGTTGTTGATCGGCCTGGTTGTCGGCGCCATCATACGGCTGTTGTTGTGGATGTTGACCCGAATGGTCCGGGCCGTGACGGGCTGAAACTTACTGAAGCGCCGTTTTGATCAGCTTCTTGGCGTCAGAGCTGTCCCATTCGGCGGGACCGACAAGACGGCCAATTTCACGTCCATCGACGTCGATCAACAAGGTCGTCGGCATGCCAATGACCCGCAGCGGCTTGCTGGCCTTGCCGGTGGCATCGACGTAGGTTGCCAGCGACTTGACGTTGATCTGATCCAGGAACCGCTGTGACGCCTTGATGCCGCCGCGGTCAAGACTGAGGGCGACGACCTCGAAGTTGTCACCGCCCAATTCGGCCTGCAGCCTGTCGAGCCCAGGCATTTCCTCGCGGCAGGGACCGCACCAGGTGGCCCAGAGATTGAGCAGGACGGTCTTTCCCTTGAAATCGGCAAGGGTCATTTCCTTGCCGTCGCCGTCGGTGAACTTGAACTCCGGAACGGCAGTGGGGGTGGGCTTGCGGATGAAGGCCATCATCCCGGATTTGGCGCTATCGGCGGCCGGGCCGACGGAGCGCTCGGCGGTTTCTGCACCAATTCTAGTGACGGCGTTGTCAGGACGACTGCTGGTAAAGTATACCGCTGCCAGTCCGATCAGTGCGCACGTGGACGCGATCCACGCGATCATCGACGGAGAAAACCGTCGCGGCTCTTGCTGCTCACTCGAATTCATCGTGAAGCTTATCCGGGTCGTTGATCCAAGACGCTATGACGGCAGGCCTTTTACCGTGGCTCGCCGGTAGTTGGCCACGCAAAATGGAGTGAACAGTCGTGACCGAAAGTAACGCAAACCAGATGTGGGGCGGCCGCTTTCAAATGTCACCGGCCGAAATCATGGAGCAAATCAACGCTTCCATCGATTTCGACAAGCGCATGGCGCGTGAAGATATCGCCGGTTCGAAAGTGCACGCCGCGATGCTTGCGGCCACTGGCATTATCACAGATGGGGACAGGCAGGCCATAGACAAGGGCCTCGACCAGGTCCTGGATGAGATCGAGGCCGGCAGCTTCGAATACTCGCGCGCCCTTGAAGATGTCCACATGAACATCGAAGCACGGCTCAAGGCGCTGATCGGTGAAGCGGCCGGGCGGCTTCATACGGCGCGTTCGCGAAACGACCAAGTGGCAACGGATTTCCGCCTCTATGTTCGGGGGCAGATCGACCTGTTCGACAGGGCGCTTGCCGTGTTGCAGCTGGCACTCGCACAAAAGGCGGAGGCTCATGCAGCGACCGTGATGCCGGGATTCACGCACCTGCAACCGGCGCAGCCCGTCACATTTGGTCATCACCTGCTAGCCTATGTCGAGATGATCGGGCGTGACCGGGGACGGTTTCAGGACGCCCGCCGCCGGCTCAACGAGTGCCCCCTGGGGGCTGCCGCATTGGCAGGAACCTCCTTTCCCATCGACCGGGAGCAGACAGCCCGCGAACTTGGTTTTGACAAGCCGACGGCAAACTCGCTCGATTCTGTCTCGGACAGGGATTTCGTGATGGAAACGCTGGCAGCGGCAACGATCACGGCTGTGCATCTTTCGCGGCTGTCGGAGGAGATCGTGCTGTGGGTCACGCCGCAATTCGGCTTCCTGACGCTTTCCGACCGGTTCACCACCGGTTCGTCGATTATGCCGCAAAAGCGCAATCCCGACGCGGCTGAGCTATGCCGGGCCAAGGTGGGGCGCATCGCCGGGGCCCTGCAAAGCCTCGTGCTGGTCATGAAGGGACTGCCGCTGGCCTATTCCAAGGACATGCAGGAGGACAAGGAGGTGGCTTTCGACGCGCTCGATAGCCTCAGACTGGTGATTGCCGCGGCTGCGGGCATGGTCGAGGACATGCAGCCCGTGCCGGAAGCCATGCAGCGGGCCGCCGGCTATGGCTACTCGACGGCCACGGACCTTGCCGATTGGCTTGTGCGTGAGCTGAAAATGCCGTTCAGGCAGGCCCACCATGCTACCGGCTCGATCGTCGCCCTGGCTGAGACGCAAGGCGTCGACCTCAGTGAACTAACGCTGGAAGCCATGCAAAGCGCGGAATCGGGCATCACAGCGGACGTTTTCTCCGTACTCAGTGTTGATAACTCCGTTGCCAGCCGCACCAGCTATGGGGGAACCGCGCCACACAACGTCCAAAAAATGGCTGCTAAGTGGGTGGGCCAGTTGGAAAACGATCTGAAGAGGGTCTAATGCTGGCATGAGGCGCTGGCTACGAGACCGGCGACCCAATTGTGGCGTGACCGGCGGGCCCGGTCTCGCCGCAGCCAGTATTTTGAGGTGGGCGAAGGCCGCATGTCGAGCTACGGAAAATGTGCAGTAATCTTGGTCTTGCTGGCCCTGCCACTGGCGGGCTGCGGCATCAAGGGTTCGCTTGACGCACCGCCCGAGGCCAAGGCTCAAGGCACAGTCGCTGCGCCAGACGCGAAAGGCACCGCAAAGGGATCAGAAGGTCCGAAGAAAGCGCACCGCCCTTCCATTCTCGATGGTCTCCTGCGCTAACCTGCAGCATTCTTGCTGAAACACGGCTATAACGGTTCGTCCAATCCTCAACCGTGTGGCAGTACTCACTTCCAATGCACCACTTCTCTTACAAGGCCGGCGTCCTCCACGCTGAAGACGTTGACCTTTCAAACGTAGCAAAATGCGTCGGTACGCCGGTGTACTGTTATTCGACGGCGACGTTGCAGCGCCATTATGGGATTCTGGCCGATGCGTTCGCGGAACAAGACGCGCTGATCTGCTTCGCGGTCAAGGCCAACTCCAACCAAGCGGTGCTTGCGACCTTGGCGCAGCAGGGCGCGGGAATGGACGTCGTATCGGAAGGTGAGCTGCGGCGGGCCATGGCGGCCGGCGTTGCCGCGGATAAGATCATATTCGCCGGGGTCGGTAAGACCCGCGAAGAGATGACCTTTGCACTCGGTCACGGCATCCTTGGATTCAATGTTGAAAGCGAACCGGAACTACGGGCGCTGAGCGAGGTCGCTACGGACCTCGGACGGCAGGCGCCAGTTGCCATTCGCGTCAATCCGGATGTCGATGCCAAGACCCATGCCAAGATCTCAACGGGCAAATCCGAGAACAAGTTTGGTGTGCCATTCAATGACGCCATGGCGCTATACGAATTGGCCGCGGGACTGCCGGGTCTTAACGTTGTCGGTATTCACATGCACATCGGCAGTCAGATTACTGATCTGGCTCCGCTGCGCGCCGCCTTTGTGTTGATGCGCCAGCTCGCAAAAGAGCTGCTGGCGGCCGGAATTCAGCTGAAGCATCTGGACCTGGGCGGTGGGCTTGGCATCCCATACGACGCGAGCGACCCGCCGCCGCCGCATCCGCGTGACTATGCCGCCATCATCGCCGAATGCCTGGGTGACCTGGGTCTCCAGCTGGTCCTGGAACCGGGACGGATGATCGCCGGCAATAGCGGGGTCCTTCTGACCCGGGTCATCCACATCAAAGAGGGCGCGGACAAGACCTTCCTCATCGTCGACGCAGCCATGAATGATCTCCTGCGACCGACGCTTTATGAAGCTCACCACGAAATCTGGCCGGTTCGGGAAGAGCTCAAATCGATGCCACCGGTGGTCCAAGACGTTGTCGGACCAGTATGTGAGACAGGTGACTATCTCGCGCTGGACAGGTCGTTGCCGCCGTTCGCGGAGGGAGACCTTCTGACAGTCATGTCGGCGGGGGCCTACGGGGCGGTTATGTCGTCAACGTACAATAGCCGGCTACTAGTGCCTGAAGTGCTGGTGAAAGGTGAGGATTTCGCGGTGGTAAGGCCGCGCCAGACCTATGAACAATTGATCGGCCTCGATAGGCTACCGGAGTGGCCAACCTAACTCTGGCGGGAAAGTACCGCCGTGGCGCGAGAACAAACAACGCACAAAAGCCTTCGGAAAATTGAGGAATGCGTCCGCATGTCCATGCTAACGTATCTGTCATGAGAGATCAGAGCGGTTCCCCAGAACAGGAGCGCGCCGCGGGTTTGTCGCGTGCTCACAACGACCAGGCGCTAGAACGCAAGATCGAGCGCAGCGTTTGGATGCTGTTCTTCGAGCGTATCTGGCCGCGGCTGTGGCTGGTTCTTGCTGTCATCGCAGGTTTCGTCGGCTTCTCAATGATCGGCGCCTGGCAGATGCTGGATCCTCTGCTTCACAAAGTTCTGCTTGGCGCATTCGCCGTGGCGCTGTTGGCCGCTCTACTGTGGGCGGCCCGTACGCCGTGGCCGACGCGCGAACAAGGTCTGCGCAGACTCGAACGGTTGTCCGGAGTGCCGCACAGGCCGGCCTCGTCTTATGACGACACGCTGTCGGCGGGCAACACCGACCCGTCCACTGTAGCGATCTGGAAAGCTCACCGACAACGCCTTGCGGAACTGATTGGTAAGCTGCGCGTTTCCAGCCCGAAGCCGGACACGCCAAGGCACGACCCCTGGGCCCTTCGCGCCGCGTTGATGATTGGCGTCATCGCGCTGACTGCACTGGCCGGGGACCATTGGTCCGAGAGACTGAAGCAGGCATTCGTCATCGCCGACCCGGCGCATGCCATTTCACGACTCCGCGTCGACGCTTGGGTGACACCGCCGGCCTATACCGGCAAGGCTCCAATCATGCTGGCCGACGGTGGCCGCACCGATAACTCACCCAAGACGGATCTGGGCGTTGACCCTGGTGGACTCATCGAAGTGCCGGCGGGTAGTCAGCTTATTGTCCGGGCGAGCGGCGAAGCGGTTTCCGAAATGCGCCTTGATGTCCTGGACGCAGGTAAGACGGATACCTCAGTTGCAGCAGACGCGGCCAAAACCCCCGGCGGAGTCGTCAAAGATGTGGCCGAGCTGCGGGCGACGCTCAACACCTCAGCCGACGTGCGCCTGATGCTTGGTGAGACCAAGGTGCACTCCTGGATCTTCACTGTTATTCCTGATCAGCTGCCCTCCATTGAGCTTTCCAAGACGCCAAAGCCGACGGGCCGCGGATCCATGAAGCTTGAGTATATGGTGGCCGACGACTACGGCGTCGTCGGTGCGCGCGTGAAGGTAGCCAAGGCGGAACCAGAAAAACAGGACCCGAAAACGGCTTGGGCCCGCAAGGACAAACTGGAGGGCCCGCGCCTACCGCTGTCACGGCCGCCAGAACTCAATTTGCGCCTGCCCAAAGCCAATGCGCGCTCGGGAGAATCGGTGACGCACCTGGAGCTTGGCTCGCACCCGTGGGCGGGGCTGAAGGTTGTCATGACCTTGGAGGCGACCGACGGCGCCGGCCAGATCGGTGAATCCGAGGCGCTCGAACTCAAACTGCCGCAACGGGTCTTCCGCAAGCCGCTGGCGCGCGCAATTGTCGAACAACGCCGTAAGCTCGTGGAGGACTCCCGGCATCGCACCAAGGTTGAGCGGGCACTCGATGCGTTGACCATTGCGCCCGAGGGCTTCATCGACGACGTGCAAGTCTATCTCGGACTGAGAACAGCGATCTATCGCCTGCAAAGGGACAACACGCGACCTGGTCTGGACAGCGTCATTGAGCAGTTGTGGAACGTCGCCTTGCGCATCGAGGATGGGGACCTTAGCGATGCCGAGCGCAGACTACGGGATGCTCAGGAAAAACTTTCCAAGCTCCTTCAAGAAGGGGCCTCCGACGAGGAGATCGAGGCAGCTATGAAGGAGCTGCGGACGGCGCTCAATGAGTATCTGCAGCAGATGGCGCGGGAAGCGCAAAATAACCCGACGATGCCCAATGGGCAAAACAGCGAACAGCAAATGCTCAGCCAGCAAGACCTCGAGCGTATGATGAAACAAATCGAGGAAATGGCAAAGAGTGGCGCACGGGACTCTGCCCAGCAGATGTTGAGTGAACTGCGAGACCTGTTGGACCGCCTGCAGTCGGCGGATCAGCAGAATATGCAGGCCCAGCAAAGTCAGCAGATGATGCAGATGATGAGCGAGCTGGGCGATATTGTCGGACAGCAGCAAAGCCTGATGGATGATACGTTCTCCGAGCAGCGCCAAGAGGGGCAGCAGGGGCAACAAGGACAGCAAGGACAGCGGCGGCGCGGACCGCAAGGCGGCGAACAAGGCCAAGGGCAGCGAGGCCAGCAAGGACAACAAGGGCAGGGCCAGAACGGGCGTTTTGGCCAAGGCGAGCTTGGCGAACGGCAACGCTCCCTCAGAAATCGTCTCGGCCAACTGCAACGCGACATGCAGGGTGCCGGCATGGGGCAGCCGGATGAGATGTCCGAAGCCCAGCGTGCGATGCGAAACGCCGAGCGGGCATTGGAGGAGGGCGACCTCGACAGCGCGACGCAAGAGCAGTCGCGGGCGCTCGATCAGTTAAGGAAGGGCGCGCAACAGATGGCCCAACAAATGCTGCAGAACATGCCGCAGCGTTTCGGCCAAAACGGTGATACGCCGCGCGATCCGCTCGGGCGGCCGCAGCGTTCGCGCGGGCCAGACCAGGGAACCTCCGTGAAGGTTCCCGATGAAATCGATGTGCAACGGGCCCGGGAACTGCTCAACGAGCTGCGCAGACGGCTGGGTGAAGCCCAACGGCCTCCGCAAGAGCTGGAGTACATTGAGCGTCTGTTGCGCTTCTTCTGATCGGCA
Organism: Filomicrobium sp.; assembly: GCA_029287535.1. Lineage (GTDB taxonomy): Bacteria > Pseudomonadota > Alphaproteobacteria > Rhizobiales > Hyphomicrobiaceae > Filomicrobium. The sequence goes on along the minus strand of JARFQY010000058.1, from coordinate 16,867 downwards.
AGAGTTCGATGCGCAGCGCCAGAGGCGGCGGCCGTTTCTAGATATCGTTGAAAGTGCTTCTGAGGTAATGTCGCTGTTTCGGCCACAGCGACTCCCCCAATTGCGACGAGGTCGCCTGCTGCAATTGACCTACGACTGAGTGTGGGTAAGTTGATCTAGGTCGTCAGGGGACGGCCTACCTCGGTGCCGGCTGGTCTTCAAGCAAACAATAAGGCAAATGCCTTCGAGCACCGGGCTCGCGAACAGTGTAGGCCCCGTCTTGCGTTTCACGGGCGGTGAAACTGGCGGCACCTGCACTGGAGCGCTGTTTGCTTGTTTGGGGTCCTTCGCTTTGGCGTTGACCCGAAAGGAGAGCCAAACGCCGCTCATCGAATGAGGTGTTAGGGGTGCCTGCCAGGGTGCTCTGGGGAGGGGGCTTCCGCGCTCGAAATGTCTGATCACGGGGCTGTTCGTGTCAGAGCCTTGTCAGCGCGGGAGACGTTCAGGTTGCGTATATGGACATCCAGGATCTACGTATCTTCACACGTGTCGCCGCGATTCAAAATCTGTCGTCGGTAGGTCATGAATTCGCTCTGACGCCAGGCACAATCTCGAGACGGCTGCAATCGCTTGAAGACGAACTCGGCGTTCGGCTTTTCGTGCGCTCGACCCGTTCGATACGCATCACGGAAGAAGGCAGCATCTTTCTCGGCCACGCGCAGCGAATGCTGGTGGAGTTCGATACAGCAAAGGCCTGTGTTGACGGAAACATGAGCCGGCCACGCGGGCGCATCAAGCTTTGTGCCCCGGCCTTTCTTGGTGCGCACGATCTGGCTTTGGCGCTCAGCGCTTTCGCATCGGCGTTTCCGGAGATAGATGTGCACGTGGAGATCTGCGACCGGTGGAGCGGTCCCGCCGATGACGGGTTTGACATGACGATCCGCACCGGCGTGTTGGCTGACAGCTCGCTCATCGCCAAACGTCTGACTGATGATCCATTGCTTGTTGTTGCATCACCGGACTATCTGAAGGCCAACGGCACCCCGCGCACGCCGCAAGAATTGGAGCACCACTCCTGCTTGGTGCTCGGTGATGCATGTCACTGGCCGTTCAAGAAGAAATCAAGCGACCGCTCGGTCAGGGTGTCCGGTCGCATTCGCTCCAATGACCTGGGGCTCCTACACCGGCTGGCACGCGATGGTCATGGGCTGATCCGAATTTCGGCGGCGCACGTCGCCCAGGAAACCAAGGCCGGTTTCCTTGTGCCGGTGCTGACGGAGTTCGATACCTCCGGCGAAAGCGCTATTTGGGCAACTTTCCCCAAGACGCGGCACATGCTGCCGCGGCTGCGGGCGCTCATCGACTTCCTGACCGACTGGCTGAAGCAACCGGCGCCAGGCGTCAACGCGATCCGCAAGGTCAATGGGCTTGGACCGCTGGGGATGCCGGCTGTTGGGGGTGTTTCAAGGCCAAGAGATTCGGAGCCCCGATCTTGCGTGGGCGCCGCCCCCGAACCGCAACGCAGCCGCCCACGGCCCGCGCGGCGAGGAGGCAATGGCGCCAGCGCGCCGCCTGAATCACGCGGTTAGCGTTCAACCAATAGAGTCAGAAGGCGGATGCACGCTGCCCATCATCGGCTGGCGCTCACGGCATACGCAGGTTCTCGTGCTCTTTGAGGACTTTGCCGGATTCCGCGTCGACCTCGACCAGCTTCACGCGATATCCCCACAGGCGTGCAAGGTGATAAAGCGTACGCTCGCAGTTGGCCCTTTCGAGCATGACGCCGTTGCGAACACGGTGTGAAACGACAAGGCGACGTGAGCCTTGCAGGTCGGCGTCAATAATCTGCAAATCCGGATCACTCGTCGATACGCAGTACTGCTGGGCCAGCGCCTGACGCACGCGGCGGTAACCGCGCTCATCGTGGATGGAGGACACGAACACATGCGGGTACTGGGCTTCATCGTGAATGCCGAACAGGCGGAAATCGCGGATCACCTTGGGTGACAGGTACTGCAGGATGAAGCTGTCGTCGCGGAACTCCGCCCAAACGCGCTTAAGTTCACCGACGGGATCGCCGCTGCCGGCAATGTCAGGGAACCAGTCCTTGTCTTCGCTTGTCGGTTCCGTGGTGATGCGCTCGATATCGCGCATGATGGCAAACCCCAAAGCGTACGGGTTCATGCCGGAGAAGCGGCGATCGCTCCACGCGGGCTGCATCGTGACGGAGGAGTGGCTGTGCAAGAACTCGAGCATTGCGCCCTCGGACAGCTGCCCATCGTCATAAAGCCGGTTCATGATGTGGAAGTGCGTCCAGGTTGCGCAGCCCTCGTTCATCACTTTGGTTTGCCGCTGCGGATAGAAATAAGTCGCGAGATTGCGCACGATGCGCAGGAGTTCGCGCTCCCAATCCTCCAGCTTCGGCGCGGTCTTTTCGAGGAAATAGAGCAGGTTTTCCTCCGGCAGGCGGACCTGCGATGAGCTGCCGGACGGAGTTACATCGTCGACGTCCGGCTTGTCCTCGGACCGTTGCTTGGGGACGGTACGCCAGAGGTCGTTAAAGGAGCGCTCCTCATAAAGGTGGCGGGCAAGGGCGCGTTCGCGTTCGCGGGCAAGCGACATCTGCTTGTTGGCACCCGGGTAGCGGCTGATGCCTTGCTGCATCAAAGCATGCGCGGCGTCGAGGACCTGTTCAACGGCGTTAACGCCGTGCAGTTCCTCACAGCGACTGACGTAGCTCTTGGCGAAGTCCAGATAATCAAGAATGGCGTCGGCGCGCGTCCACTCCTGGAAGAGATAGTTGTTCTTGAAGAAGTGGTTGTGGCCCATGGCCGCGTGCGCGAGCACCAAGGTGTGCATCGTCATGGAGTTCTCCTCCATGATGTAGTTGATGCACGGGTCGGAATTGATCACCAGCTCATAGGCCAGAGCCTGGGAGCCTCTGCGATAATTGAGCTCGTCACGGACAAAGTGCTTGCCGAACGACCAGTGGCGGTACATCCGCGGCAATCCGATCGAGGCGTAGGCGTCGAGCATCTGTTCGGACGTAATGACCTCGATGACATTCGGATAAATGTCGAGTTCCAACTCGCCGATGCCGATCTCTTCGACAGCATCATAAGCCTTCTTGACCAGATCGAAGGTCCAGTCCGCGCCGTCGAACAGCGGTCTCGAGGTCGCCTTGGTCGGGTTGATCTGCATGTGACCTATTCTTGATTACTTTTTGGAGCTCTTTTCCTCGGAAAAGAGATTGCGGAACACGGGATATATCTCGCCAGCTTCGGTTACCCGGCGCATGGCGAAATTGGCGTGCGGACCGGTCAGGTCCTCGTAGCCTTCCCAGACCTCGCTTGGTGGATAGGGACCATCATCAGGCGCCCCGACTTCGATATACGCGAAGTACTGGCACTGCGAGAGCAGACTGGTTTCAAGGATACTGATGCACTCCTCCATGTCGTCGGAGAAGTTATGGCCATCGGAAGCCTGAGCCGCGTAGATATTCCAATCGGAAAGCGGATAGCGCTCATTGATGACCCGCTGCATTTCAACAAACGCCGTGGAAATGACGGTGCCGCCGGTCTCGCGGCCCGAAAAGAACGTCTCCTCGTCAACCTCTTGGGCGACGTTGGTGTGGCGAATAAAGACGACCTGGACCTCGCGGTAATGGCGCCGCAGGAAAACGTTGAGCAGCATGAAAAAGCGCTTGGCAAGGTCCTTGAGGCGCTCCGTCATCGACGCGGATACATCCATCAAACAGAACATCACGGCCTGCGTGGACGGCTTGGGCACTCGCTCATGACGATTGAATTTGAGGTCCAACGGGTCAAGATACGCGACGGTCTTGCGCAGCTGTATGATGCGCGAATGCCGGGCGCGGAGTTCTTCAATGAGATCTTCGTCGCGCGGGACTTCGGCCTCGGCCTTGGCGATTTCCTCTTCCAACCGCTCCAGCGTCATGAGACTGGGACGGTGAAGAGCAATGCGGCGGGCCAACGAATTGCGCATGGTGCGCACGTGATTGAGCTTCGAGGGCGGGCCGTCGGACGCAAATCCCGCGCGGCTCAGCTCCGTGGACTTGACCGACTTCAGTTTGGCCTTAACGAGGTTTGGCAGCCGCAAGTCCTCGAAGAAGAGATCGAGGAACTCCTCGCGCGACAACGAAAAGACAAACTCGTCCTCGCCTTGGCCGTCCTTGCTGCCCTTGTTGCCGCGGCCGCCCGCCGGGGGCGGTTTTGGAATGGCATCGCCGACAACCAGGTCGCTATTGCCGGGAAGCACGAAATCGCGCGAACCGGTCTTGGAGTCGAGCGAGAATGCGGGTTCACGCAGGCTCTTGGAGGAGATTTTGACATCCTCGCCTGAGCCGATGTCCGAAACCTTGCGGTTCTTCACCGCCTCGCGAACGGCCTCTTTGATCTCAGCTTTCGCGCGGCGAATAAAACGCTGGCGATTACCAAGTGACTTCGCCTTTGGATTGAGCCTCCGGTCGACGATCTGCATCGGTCAGGAACATCCTTTCGGCGGGGCCGGCGCGAACGCCGGCCACTCGCTTAGCTGGATTTTTTCACGCGCATGTACCATTCCACCAGTCGGCGCACCTGTCGAGCCGTGTATCCGCGGTCGATCATACGCTGGACGAACTCCTCGTGCTTCTTCTCGGTTTCGCCGTCTTTCTTGGCGCCGAAGCTGATCACGGGAAGGAGGTCCTCGACTTGGCTGAACATGCGCCGCTCGATCACATCGCGGATCTTCTCGTAGCTGGTCCAGCTTGGGTTCTTGCCACCGTTCTTGGCACGCGCGCGTAGCGAGAACTTGACGACCTCGTAGCGGAAGTCCTTGGGGTTGGCGATGCCAGCGGGTTTTTCGATCTTGGAAAGTTCCTGATCGAGCAATTCCCGGCTCATGAGCTGCCCGGTGTCGGGATCCTTGAAATCATGATCCTCGATCCAGGCATCCGCATAGGCGACGTACCGATCAAACAGGTTCTGACCGAACTCGTTGTAGGATTCCAAGTAGGCCTTCTGGATCTCGTTACCGATGAACTCGGCGTATCGCTGCCCCAGCTCCTCCTTGATGAACTCCAGATACCTGTCCTCGATCTCGCCCGGCAGCTGCTCGCGGCGAATGGCCTGCTCCAGCACGTACATCAGGTGCACAGGATCGGCGGCAACCTCTTTGGTATCATGGTTGAAGGTCTCCGAGAGGATCTTATAGGCGAAGCGCGTCGAGACCCCATCCATGCCTTCGGTTACGCCACCCGCGTCGCGATACTCCTGGACGCTGCGGGCGTGTGGGTCGGTTTCTTTCAGGCTCTCGCCATCATAGACACGCATCTTGGAAAACAGCATGGAGTTGTCGTGCTCGCGCAGACGCGAAAGAACCGAGAACTGTGCCAGCATATCAAGCGTGCCAGGGGCGCAAGGCGCATCGGAAAGCTCACTTGATGCCAACAGTTTTTCGTAGATCTTCTTTTCTTCAGTTGCCCGCAACGAGTAAGGCACGGTGACCACGTAGATTCGGTCGAGGAAGGCTTCGTTGTTCTTGTTGTTGCGGAAGCTCTGCCACTCGCTTTCGTTCGAGTGGGCGAGAATAATGCCGGAATACGGCAGCGCGCCGACGTTTTCGGTGCCGACATAGCTGCCATCCTGAGTCGCTGTCAGCAGCGGATGCAGCATCTTGATGGGCGCCTTGAACATTTCGACGAATTCCATCACGCCCTGAGTGGTGCGGTTGAGGCCGCCCGAATAGGAGTAGGCGTCCGGATCGTTCTGGCCAAAGAACTCCAGTTTACGGATATCAACCCGGCCCACGAGAGAGGCGATGTCCTGGTTGTTCTCGTCTCCCGGCTCCGTCTTTGCGATGCCAATCTGGCGCAGACGCGACGGGCAAACCTTGACCACCGTGAACTTCGCCAGGTCGCCACCAAACTCATCAAGGCGCTTCATTGCCCACGGGCTCATGATGCCGGTGAGACGCCGGGCGGGAACGTTGTACTTTTCAAGAAGGACCGGACCCATCGTGTTCGGATCGAACAGGCCGAGCGGGCTCTCGTAAACCGGACTTATTTCATCGCCCGCCTTCAGGACATAGATGGGGCAATGTTCCATCAATTCCTTGAGACGTTCGGCGAGCGAGGATTTTCCGCCGCCGACCGGGCCCAACAGGTACAGGATCTGCTTGCGTTCCTCTAGGCCTTGGGCGGCCGAGCGGAAGAAACCAACGATGCGTTCGATCGTTTCCTCAAGCCCGTAAAAATCCTTGAACGCAGGATAAATCTTGATCGTTCGGTTCATAAAGATCCGACCCAAGCGCGTGTCTCTGGACGTATCGACGAGCTGCGGCTCGCCAATGGCCGACATCATGCGCTCGGCCGGACTTGCATAGAATGTCGGATCGGTTCGGCAGCCCTCGAGGTATTCCTTCAACGTCATCTCGACGGGACGGTGCTTTTCGAATGACTGCGCGAACTCGTCGAAGATCGGCTCTTCAGTCGGCAAGGTCATAGCGAACTCCATGTTCCATAGTGCGTGACCCAGATACGTGGTTCAGCTCTCTTGTGATCCCTATTAGTATATAGGGTGCAAACTAAGCGTCGGTATGGCGATGCTAACGTCAACGCACCAGGCTATGGAAAAGTTTTTAAGCAGTTGAATCTAAACGCTACGCGCACGTCTTCCCACGCACCCAGTGCCCTATCGGGCGGCGTCCCCAATAACAATCGTGTCAGAATTCGGCTTGTTCTCGCGGAGGTCATCCGCGTGAGCGAATCTAAGAATCGCCCTAAACGTTGATCTATCATGGCCAACGGCCAAGCATATGCAACATCATTTGTGATATTATTATGTGGGTCTAGCGCAACCGTGGCGACTGAGAACCATCACGGTGTGGATGAGCGCTGGTAGCTTGGGGACAACAGCGCGGGCTCAAGCACACCGTTCAGAGCCATAATGGCGCTCCCTAGGGGAATCGAACCCCTCTTTCCAGATTGAAAATCTGGCGTCCTAACCGATAGACGAAGGGAGCGCAGAGCCCCGCTTTATATTGGGGTTTGCTGGGCTTTTCAACCCTCGCTGGACAGCGTTATTCGGCGCTCGGCGCGCCCGACAAACGCGCTTGCAACGGGCGGGCTCAACCTTGCCTGCGAGGATCGGCGGCGTCCTGGATCGTCAGTTCAATTCGATTGCGTCCGCCCCACGTATCGCGCCGCAATGTGCCGCAAACATGTAAAGGCATGCCCCCGTTGGCTTCCAAGAGGAGGTCACCGAGTGGCTGTCCGGCGGCGCGGAAGGCAATGGCGTCAAGGCGGGAACCATCACCAGCTTCAATGGTGGCGCGGACATGGGCGTCGCCGACGACCTTTGCATAGCGCACCCGATGGGCGGGAAACGCGAACACAGGCTGCGGATTACCTTGACCGTACGGTCCGGCCCGATCGAGCAGTGAAATCAGCTCCTGATTGGCCGCGGACGGAGTCAGCGCACCGTCGACTTCCAAAGCAGCAGCGGCGCGGGCTTCATGCGAGGAAGCTCGCAATTCTGTCGCCAGAAATACCTTTAGTTCCTCGACCTTCTCGCGTGCCACGGTCAGGCCAGCAGCCATGGCGTGACCGCCGCCCTTGAGCAACAAGCCGGCCGCGACCGCAGCTCGAACCGCGCCTCCGATGTCGACTCCGGACACGGAGCGTAATGATCCGGTCCCGGAGACGCTTCCGCTGGCGCCATCCTTGGTCCACGAAAGCACACAGGATGGACGCTGAAAGCGGTCGGTGAGACGGCTGGCGACAAGCCCGACAACACCTTTATGCCAGTTCTCGGCACCGAGCAGGATGATTGGCAGCTCCGGCTCGCCATCCAGGAGCATTTCGGCTTCCGCCATGGCCTGGTCGAGCGTCTCGGTTTCTATGGCCTTGCGCTCCTTGTTCAACCTGTCGAGCGTTTCAGCGATTTTGGCGGCCTCGTGCGGGTTTGGCAGGCTTAGAAGCCGTGCGCCGAGGCCGGAGTCGCCAATGCGTCCGCCAGCATTGATCCGAGGACCCAGGATGTAGCCGAGATGGTACGGTGTGGGCGTCTGATCGAGACCTGCTGTATCGAAGAGTGCGCGCAAGCCGACGTTGTGGCGCTGGCGCATGACCTGCAGACCCTTATTGACGTAGGCCCGGTTGAGACCTTCCAGCGGCACGACATCGCAAACCGTCGCTAGAGCAACGAGATCAAGATCCCCCATCAGCGCGTGCTCGGTGTTGCCTTCCTTATAGTAGTTGCGGCGGCGCAATTCGCGGGCCACAGCGACCATTGTGAGGAAGACAACACCGGCGGCGCACAGGTGCCCCTGGCCGGAAACATCGTCCTGCCGGTTGGGATTGATGATCGAGTGTGCCTCGGGAAGGGTTTCATCGGATTGGTGGTGATCGATAACAATCACCTCGGCACCAAGCTTCTTGGCGTGGGCGAGCGGTTCGTAGCTGGTGGTGCCGCAATCGACGGTAACGATCAGGCTCGCGCCCTGTTTGACGAGTTCGCCTATGGCGGGTGCGTTTGGCCCGTAGCCCTCACGCAGCCGGTCTGGAATGTAAATGCGCGGCCGCAGGCCGTGATGAGATAAGAAACGCGCGACAAGCGCCGAAGAGCAGGCACCGTCAACGTCATAATCCCCAAAGATCGCGACGGTCTCCCCCGCGATTACCGCATCGGCCAAGCGCGCCGCCGCCTGATCCATATCGCGCAGTTCGCTCGGATCGGGCATTAGCGCCTTCAAGGAAGGCTCAAGGAAGACGGGGACATCGTCGATGGCGACGTTGCGCGCTGCCAGGACGCGACCGAGCAACTCCGGCAGCTCATGGCGCTGAGAGATCGCCGATGCAATGGCACGGCCGTGTCCGCTTACGCGTTCGCGCCATTCAAAGCCGCGCACGGAGCTGGTTACACCGAGAAATGGTTGCTTGCCGACGTCGCCGTCCGCCAAGTCAGGTGCAGCGCCCATTGAATTCCCCCTTCTTGTTGCGTCTACTCCGATTCGAGCATGGAACGCGAGGCAGGGGATAAACGCGGTCGCGCCGCCTTACCCTGGCGGACCCCGGCCGCCCTCAAAGCTTCTCGATGCGGATGACCTGAGGACGCTCGGTGACCATCTCATCACGGTCAATGCTCGCGACGGCCTTGCGGATGGCGTCCTCCGTGGTCTCGTGGGTGACCATGATCACCGTCGCCGGGGCGCCCGGGGCGGTTGGTTTCCCACTGCCAGGCAATGCCTTGAATTCGCGCCGCTGAACAACGCTTTCCAGTGAGACGCCTTCATCACCCATGCACTTTGCAATGCCCGCCATGGCACCGGGTTCATCGCGGAGCGAGAGGCGCAGATAATAGGCGCCGCAGTGTTCATCGATCTTGGCGCGGCGATGGGGCTTCAGTCTCTCGGCCGCGGTGATGAACGGTGGCAGAACAATGCCTCGTGCTACATCGACAATATCGCTTGCGACCGCGGCTGCGGTTGGGCCACCGCCGGCACCTGGCCCTACGAGCAGGAGCGGCCCAGTGAAATCACCTTCAAGTGCCACACAGTTCGTGACGCCTGAGACCTCCGCAATGGCGGAGTGCTTGGGCACCAGGGTGGGATTGACACGTGCCTCAATACCGCTCGGGGTCTCAATAGCGACACCAAGGAGTTTGATACGGTAACCAAGATCGCCGGCGGCTTCGATGTCGGCCTGGGTGATGGACTCGATGCCCTCGACGTGAATTTCATCAGCGGCGACCTCGGTGCCAAAGGCCAAGCTTGTCATCAAAGCGAGCTTGTGACCGGCATCAAAGCCGCCAACGTCGAATGTCGGATCGGCTTCCGCGTATCCCTTCTCCTGCGCCTCCCGCAGGACGTCCTCGAATGAGCGCCCGGCCTCCTCCATGACGGTCAGGATATAGTTGCAGGTCCCATTCAGGATGCCGTAGACGCGCGCGACATTGTTCGGAAGGAAGGCCTCGCGCATGGTTTTGATGGCTGGAATACCGCCAGCGACAGCCGCCTCGAAATTGAGGGCGACGCCGTGTTCTTCAGCCAGGCGGGCCAACGCGACACCGTGTTTAGCCAGCAATGCCTTGTTTGCCGTGACGACATGTTTGCCCGCCCCTAAAGCCGCCTCAACCGAGGCTTTGGCAGGACCATCCTCGCCGCCAATCAATTCGACAAAGACGTCAATGCCCTCATCACTGGCCAATGCTACCGGATCATCGAACCAACGCATCCGATCGAGGCAAACGCCGCGGTCCTTGCCGCGGGTGCGGGCGGAAACGGCCTCAACCGCAAGTGGCCGAGGCAGCACGGCGGCCAAGCGCTCGCCATGGGTTTCGATGAGTTGCAACAGACCGGATCCGACGGTGCCGAGCCCGGCAACGCCGAGTTTGAGTGGTTTGGTCATCTTCGGGATCAATCCGCCTGATCGAGAGTTGGTGCCCTTGGGTGGCTAGCCGCGCGCCTTCTGCGCCAGAGGGATCACATTGTGAAGCACCTTGTCGGCGTCAGCGAAAAACTTCTTCAGATTGCGTCCGGCCTGGCGGATGCGCTGCTCGTTCTCAACGAGGGCTATGCGGACGTACCCTTCGCCGTACTCGCCGAAGCCGAGACCTGGCGAAACCGCAACGTCGGCCTTCTCGATGAGCAGCTTGGCAAACTCGACGGAGCCAAGATGATGGAAGGGCTCGGGGACCGGTGCCCAGCAGAACATCGTCGCCGGCGGCGGCGGTACATCCCAACCCGCCCGAGCAAAACTCTCCACAAGGCAGTCTCGGCGCGAGCGATAGACGTTGCGGGTTTCAGCAACGCACTCCTGCGGACCGTTCAACGCAGCAGCGGCGGCCACCTGGATGGGCGTAAATGCACCGTAGTCGAGATACGATTTCACCCTCGCCAGCGCGCTGATCAACCGTTCATTGCCGACAGCAAAGCCCATGCGCCAGCCCGGCATGCTGTACGTTTTCGAAAGAGAGGTAAACTCGACAGCCACATCCATCGCGCCAGGAACCTGCAGTATCGACGGGGGCGGGTTGTCCTCGAAGTAGATTTCGGCATAGGCGACATCCGACAGGACAATCAGGTCCAGCTTCTTGGCGAGCGCGACCAGCTCCTTGTAGAGATCAAGGGTGGCGACCATTGCCGTTGGATTTGAGGGATAATTGAGGACGACGGCACGCGGCTTCGGCACGGAATGGCTCCACGCACGCTCCAGGGCGCGCAAAACATCCTCGCCATTGCCAGCCGGCAGGTGCCGGATGGCGGCACCGGAAATGATGAAGCCGAATTCGTGAATCGGATAGGTCGGGTTGGGGACAAGGATGACATCGCCAGGCGCCGTTATGGCTTGGGCCATGTTGGCGAAGCCCTCCTTTGAGCCCAGCGTCGCGATGATCTGCGTCTCCGGGTCGAGCTTCACGCCAAAACGGCGCTCATAGTAGGCTGCCTGTGCGCGGCGCAATCCAGGAATGCCCTTGGAGGCCGAATAGCGGTGGGTGCGGGGTTTCTCGACGGTCTCGACGAGCTTATCGACAATATGTTGTGGGGTCGGCAGATCCGGGTTGCCCATGCCGAGATCGATAATGTCCGCGCCTCGTGCCCGCGCGCTGGCCTTCAGCCGGTTCACTTCCGCGAAAACGTACGGGGGCAAACGTTTGATGCTGTGAAATTCCTCGATCACGGGGCTGTTCTCTCGCTGGGAGGGCCTGGGCAAGCGAGTTGTAACGCATCGCCGGGCTCTTATAGGTCCGATGAAGGACGCCTTCTTCGAACCGGAAACCTTGTCCGGTTCAGGTCTGAAAAGATGATCCGGCCTTTAGATAAGCTCTTCGCCGCACGTTCGTCCAGCATCGCTGACAGCCTTGAGGGGCTTTCTGGTGGTTCGTCCGCCCAAACTGGCCCACTAACGAGTGACCGTGGACGCCGGTTCGGACTTTCCACTGAGCAACGGCTTTTTTTCAATCAATTGCGCGCGTTGCTGTTGCTGTTCCGCTAGCCGGTCCATGCTCTTGATGGCTGCAGCCTTTTGTTGTGCGTCGAGCAAGGTGGCGGTACCCTGACGGTCGAGATCGGGCAGCCGAATGTCGGGGCTCGTCATACCACATGCGGTGACCGCCATGGTAGCGACGTTGACGACGAATAGCCTTGCAACACACCGGAATGGACGTCTGATCTTCAAGGCGCAGCTCTAAGTTGCAGTTGCCAGGTTGTCCCCAGGTGTTCCGCTGGTACTCGGCACTATTGTTGCGTTGCCGTGGGATGCTGCAAAGCAGTAGGTTATTCGCGGATAAACCGCAAGATCTCGCAGACGACTGCCGATTGGCGACTTGAGACAACGATCAGTCTGCGCAAATTCAAGGCGAACAGAGACTATGACGGAAGACAACAAGCCAAACGACAACGAACTGGCGCAATACCAGATCAGCAATCCAGACCTGTTCGCTCAAAACATCCTGCGGTTCTTCGAGGGGGCCGGACAGGTCATGTCCGAATTTCTCGATCGCGCTGACAATAAGGCCACGCCCTATTCCACGGCCAGCGAGATACAGGACGCCTCCAAGACGTTGAACGACCTTTTTGCGCACTGGATGATGCGCGATCCCGCCAAGCTGGCGGACGCTCAGGCCAACCTGTTGCGCTCCTACGCTGAGATTTGGAATGGCACCGTCATGAAGATGATGGGCGAGGACACCAAACCGGTGGCGGAACCGGAAGCCGGTGATAACCGTTTCAAGGACCCGGAGTGGAGCACCAACCCATACTTTGACTTCTGGAAACAAAGCTACCTTGTCACCAGCCGCTGGGCCGACGAAATGCTTGAATCAACAGACGGGTTGAGCGAGCGCGACCGGCAGCGGGCCGAGTACCACTTCCGCCAGCTCACGAGCGCCTTCTCGCCTTCAAACTTTCCGATGACAAATCCGGAAGTCGTGCGTGAGACCTTCGCGACGGACGCGGAAAACCTCGTCAAGGGTGTCGTCAATCTGACGGAAGACATGCGCAAGTCGGGTGATCTCCTGAAGATCAGCCAGACAGACCTTGAGGCCTTTGAGGTCGGGCGCAACCTCGCCACGACACCTGGGAAGGTTGTCTTCCAGAATGAGATTATGCAGCTCATTCAGTACACGCCGGCCACCGGTACCGTGCATAAGACGCCATTGCTGGTGGTGCCGCCGTGGATCAACAAATTCTACATCCTTGATCTCACTCCGGCGAAGAGCTTCATCAAGTACGTGGTCGACCAGGGCTTTACAGTGTTCGTCATCTCCTGGATCAACCCGGATTCCTCGCTGTCCGATACCAGCTTTGACGATTACATGTTCAAGGGCGTGCTGGAGGCCGCTGCGGCTGTGCAGAGGGAAACAGGTGAAGAGCGCATTAATGGGCTCGGGTACTGCGTTGGTGGCACCTTGCTGGCGACAACTCTGGCCTACACGTCCAAGCGGCGCGAGAACATGTTCCGGTCGGTGACATTCCTGACCACGCAAGTGGATTTCACAAAGGCCGGCGATCTCTTGCTGTTCATCGACGATGCGCAGCTGAACAACCTTGAAGAGATGATGACCGAGCGCGGCTACCTGGACGGCTCGCGTATGGCCAACGTTTTCAACATGATGCGGCCGAAGGACCTGGTGTGGCCGTACATCGTCAACAATTACCTCCTCGGCAAAAAACCGTTTCCGTTCGACCTGCTCTACTGGAACCAGGATTCCACCCGCATGCCAGCGGCCAACCACCGGTTCTATCTGCGCGAGTTCTATCACGAAAACAAACTTGCCAAGGGTCAGCTGGAAATCGGCGGCGAGACCGTCTGTCTCAGCGATATCAAGATACCGGTTTTCGACCTTGCCACGAAGGAAGACCATATTGCCCCCGCGAAGTCGGTTTTCATTGGCGCGCAACTTTTTGGCGGGCCTGTCGAGCTGGTGCTTGCCGGCTCCGGGCACATCGCGGGCGTGGTCAATCCGCCTTCGAAAGTGAAGTACCAGTTCTGGACGGCTCCAAAGGCGGCGGCGGAAACTCTGGAGGACTGGGTCGGCATGGCACGGGAAACACCTGGCTCGTGGTGGCCATATTGGATTGACTGGCTATCGAATCAGTCCGGCGACCAAATTCCGGCGCGGGAACCGGGACATGTTCTCGGCACCATCGAGGATGCGCCAGGCTCCTACGTCAAGATCAGCTCCTAGTTTCCTGCCAGCAGAGAGCGCCGCGGACGGCCGGTCCCGGTCGCCGTGGCCCTCCAGTTGCGAAATGGCGGCACTCCAGACGACTATCCCCACGCCATCAACAGCCGTACGCCGAGAGCCTGCACAATTGTTCATCATATGAACGCAAATCGGCAACACCCCCGCCGGATTGTGCCATGGCCGAGGGCCATCCCGGCAATCTCTTAACGCACCGCTGACGTTCGCTGATATTGAATAGGCTTAAGAGATTTAGGTGAGGTCACATGAATTGCTGGCTCCGCGAAGCGCGCGTGTTGTGCACGCTGTTCGCCTTCACACTACTAATATTCGTTGCTCCGACCGCGAACGCTCAAGACGGCGTTGGTACGACGACGTACAGCGTCGGCGTTGGCGGCAGCGTCGGAATCCGGCCGAAATACGAAGGCTCCAAAGAATACGAGGCCTATGGCTTCCCGCTCATTCTTCCCAAGTTCGGCGGCGATAACGCCTTCGCGGGCCGTGTGAAGTTCCGCGGCATCGATGATGTTCGCATCCGCGCCTTTGACTGGTCCGGTTTCGAAGTCGGCCCGCTGGCAGGCTATGTTTTCGGTCGCGATGAGGACGATGGCGACCTGTTGCGCGGCCTCGGCGATGTTGATGATGGCCTGGTTCTCGGCGGTTACGCCGGTTACCGGTTCGGCATTGTTATGCTCGACGTCTCCTACCACCAGATCGTCAGCGGCGATGATGATGGATATTTCATCCGCCTCGGCGGCGAAGTCGAGGGTTTCGTCGCTCCTGGGATCAAGGCCGTGGCCCGGGTCGGAACGACGTTTGCTGATGATAACTACATGACCTCGTACTTCGGTGTGAATGCGATCCAGTCGATCAACTCGGCGGCGGGATTGCCGGTTTATGACGCCGATGCCGGGCTCAAGGACGTCCATTTCGGCCTCGCGGGCGTATTCGATCTCACCGACCGCTGGAAACTGCGGGCCGGCGGACGGTATGCCCGCCTGCTCAACGACGCGGCGGACAGCCCGGTCATCGAGACCAAGGATCAGTTTTCAGCCATTGTCGGGCTCAGCTACCGCTTCGATTGGCAGCGGTAGGACATCAGAACCGTCCGCGACAGGACAGTCTTACTGTGACAACCTGATCGATCTCGTTGCCGTCTGCAGTTCGTTCGAGTAACGAAAAGCCATGGCAAAACTCGTAAAGCGTAAGCGGCTCGCGTCCGACCAGCCGAAGCCCGGCATTATCCACGTACGCGGTGCGCGCGAGCATAATCTCAAGGACGTCGACCTGGAGATCCCACGCGACGCTCTTGTCGTGTTCACGGGGCTGTCGGGCTCGGGAAAATCTTCACTAGCGTTCGATACGATCTACGCTGAAGGACAGCGACGTTACGTCGAGAGCCTGTCCGCCTATGCGCGCCAGTTCCTGCAGATGATGCAGAAGCCCGATGTCGATCATATCGACGGGCTGTCACCGGCTATTTCAATCGAGCAGAAGACGACCTCCAAGAACCCGCGTTCGACGGTGGGCACGGTGACGGAAATCTACGACTACCTGCGCTTGCTGTTCGCGCGGGTGGGCGTGCCGCATTCACCGGCGACGGGGCTGCCGATCGAAAGCCAGACCGTGACGCAAATGGTCGACCGGGTGCTGGCCATGCCCGAAGGGACGCGGCTCTACCTGATGGCGCCCATCGTCCGTGGGCGGAAGGGCGAATACAGAAAGGAACTGGCGGAGCTTCAGAAAAAGGGCTTCCAGCGGGTCAAGATCGACGGCAAGCTCTTCGAGATCCCGGACGCGCCGGCACTCGACAAGAAATACAAGCACGATATCGACGTGGTGGTGGACCGCATCGTGGTGCGACCGGACGCGGCGGCGCGGCTGGCGGACAGCTTCGAAACCGCACTCGAGCTTGCCGATGGCATCGCGATTGTCGAATTCGCCGACAAGCCACTGACCAAGGCCGCCATGTCGGGGGCCAACAAATCCAAAAACGAAACGCACGAGCGAACTGTATTTTCGGCGCGGTTCGCGTGTCCGGTGTCCGGTTTCACGATCGACGAAATCGAGCCGCGCTTGTTCTCGTTCAACGCTCCGGCGGGGGCATGCCCGACCTGTGACGGGCTCGGCACGCAGCTGCAGTTCGAGCCCGACCTGGTGGTGCCGGACGGTTCGCTGTCGATGGCCGATGGCGCCATCTACCCCTGGGCCAAGACGGGAGCGACCTCGCCGTACTACGAACAGACGCTGGAAGCGCTGGCCCGGCACTATGGCGTGTCCATGCACAAGCCGTGGGAGCGGCTGCCCAAGCATGTGCAGCTTGCCATCCTGTTCGGCTCGGCGGGTGAGGAGGTTGAGTTCATCTATGAGGACGGGCTTCGGCGCTATCGCAACGCCAAACCTTTTGAAGGGGTGATCGGCAACATCGAGCGGCGCTGGCGGGAGACCGATTCCGACTGGGTGCGTGAAGAGCTGTCGCGCTATCAGCTGGCGCACCCTTGTGAGGACTGCGGGGGTTACCGCCTTAAGCCGCAGGCGCTGGCGGTGAAGATCAACGGCCTGCACATTGGCGAAGTCTGCGACATGTCGATCCGCGACGCCGGGCCGTGGTTCCTGGAACTGCCCGATCACCTGAGCGCCAAACAGCTGGAGATTGCGACGCGCATTCTGAAGGAGATCAACGAGCGGCTGAAGTTCCTGAA
>JARFQY010000035.1 GCA_029287535.1 Filomicrobium sp. | reverse complement strand
CACGCATCCAATGCCGTCAGCACGATCACGACAATCACCTTGCGCGAGGGGCGTCCATAGATTCGCTCCATAATGGCTACGATGATCTCAAAACCCTCTCTTTCCGATTCGCCTCAAGATGTCTCGTGAATGATGACGGGGAACATTTCATGCTTAGTAGAGTGGCGATTGGTTCATTGTTCATGGTCATTTCCATTGTTGTTTCGATACAGCATGGTTACGCGCAGACGGAACCAAAAGGCTGGAGGTGCGAGTACCGTATTGATGACGGCACCCGTTCCAGCCCTCGTATCTTTAATTGCTATGGAACGAACCTGAACGATACTCGTGCGCGCGCCAAAGCACGCTGCACGGGCAATCCCTATTGTAACGCCGGCGCGTGTCTGCCGCTTGATCGTGCGCCCGGCAATTCGTGCCAATGATAGCCTGAGGCAGACGCGCCAAGTCTAGATTGGCCTGAAACAGCCTGGCTTTGATGGAGGTGGCCGGATGGATGCTGCCGTTTGTTGGACTGACAAGAAAACAATCACCGGACATCTCGCACGGTCCTAGAACACTCCGGCCTCGAGCCCGGCTGCCATGGCAAGGCCCAGTTCCTCGCATTGCGTGGCAAACTCCGGGGCGTAAGTGCCGCGGCAGATCAGCGGCGGCTGAACTTCCTTCCATCTCAACCCAGTCACGATGGTCTCCACTCCGCGTCGTGTGCCGGTGCCATCGTGGCCTGCCCGGATGTAAAGCGCGTAGGGCAGGCCCTGCTTTTCTTCGAGTACCGGATAGTAGGTGCGGTCGAAAAAGTCCTTCAGCGCGCCCGACATGTAGCCGAGGTTTTCCGTCGTGCCGAGGACAATGGCATCGGCTGCGAGAACGTCCTTGGGACCTGCCTCGAACGGCGTCAGCGCATGGGTTTGGACCCCGTCAATATCGGGATTGCGGGCGCCTCGGAGAACCGCGTCGCGCAACACGCGTGTGTTTTCCGACGGCACGTGTGCGACGATCAATAACTGCTTCATCGAAAGGTCAGACGTTTGTTAGACCTTGTCAGCGCCGACATGTGCCTGGCCGCCACACGCCGGTTGGTCGCCGCCGCCGCGTACCGCAGCGGCGGCTCCAAAAAACTCGCGCGCAATTGGCTGCGCGCGTCAGCCTCCGCCAGCGCGGAACATCTTGGCATCGTAGTGCTTGAGGAACTCGTCGGCTTGCGCGTCGGTGAACCCAAGGCAGATGATCTCCACCTTCGTTAATGGCAGGTCGAGGGCGCCAAAATGCCTTTCGCCCTCGTAAGTCAGGTTGATGACGACGGTGCCGTTTTCGGCATGACCGATCACCCTGTTGCCGCGAATCTCGTAATCCATGTGTCCTAGTGCGCCCGGTATCTCCCTCAGGTATTCCGACACCGTGCCCTCAACCTCCCGCACGACAGTCTTTGTCATCAGCCGGCTCCTTATCAATGCGCTTCTTGTACGTCCTGGTCCGACCAATAATAGGTTTGAACCGCGACGACACAACCGCTTACATCAGTCTCCCGACGGATAAATTCGTACTAAGTGCAACAAATGAACTCGAAGCGGTCGGGGGAGGCGATTAAGTGGTCGCAATCGGCCGTCGAGCCGTGGACCAACAGCCAATGCTCGACGTGCTCTCGGCAGGTCCCGCTTGGGGAAATTACTCCGCCGGTCGCGTGAAGAAGGCATGGCGACGCGTGATCGCCTCTTCGGCGTCGCTTTTGTCCTCGGGAAAGAAGACCGTGCTTTGCGCGCTGTTAAACACCAGCCATATCCTCAAGCGGTCTTCGAGATCCGGTCCCTTGAACCCCATTTCCGAGAACAAAGAGCGGACGAACTTGTAGCGCGCCAGATCGACCTTCTTGACCTCCTTTGCAACCGACGGGTCCTGCGCCGCCCAGCTGCGAAACGCATTGTCGTAGCGATCGAGTCCCTCGCGCTGGATGATTTGCATGAGCTTTAGCAACTGTTCAGTCGCCGGTCCGTCAACGCCTCTGACCTCTCCAATCACCCAGTCGGTGAAGGCCGAGGACCAGTAAGCCAGAAGGCTATCGACAAAGTCCTCGCGGCTTTCAAAATGATGGTAGAAACTACCTTTGGTGACGCCGAGATCGCTGGCTAGCCGATCTACTCTCAGCTTCGCCCGTCCCTCTCGCGCGAGCACTTCCATGGCGGCGCGCAGCCAGGCCTCCCTGTCAAAACGGAGGGCGGGTTGGGGTTTTCTCACTGATTTGCGCGCAGCCATCTTGGCCATCCTAGCAACAAAGGACCGGCGTGGATACCAAAGGGTATGCTACATACTAAATAGTACGTTCAAGTTTATTTTTTCAGGAGTTTGCTATGTCCCGATGCGCAAGGATTTTATCAGGCTTGGTATTGGTGAGTGCGGGGCTCGTGTTCGCGGCGTGGATGGTCGCGCCGGAAAAGAACGTTCGAGCGGTGGGCGAAGCGATCGATAGCCTGATCGGGACGTCCGCCGCGCAGGCCGAGGCGAACACCCCGAAATTCTCTCCCGTGAAAGCGCTCAAGGAGCATGAGGCGTACTATCCGGGCACCGAGGACATTGCACCCGATGAAATGCGGATTACGGCCTGCGGCACGGGAATGCCAAGCGCGCGCCCGAAACAGGCGGCCGCCTGCTTCCTTGTTGAACTGGGCAATGGCGACAAGTTCATTTTCGATATCGGATCGGGTTCGGCGGAACGGTTGAGTGCATTGGCGATCCCCTACGATTATCTCGACAAGGTTTTCATCGGCCACCTGCACAGTGACCACTTCGGCGATTTGGGTGACCTTTGGGTCGGCGGCGTGATCTCAAACCGGCAGGTTCCGCTGCGCGTCTGGGGGCCCAGCGGCAGTAAGAAGGAGTGGGGCACAGCGTATGCGCTTGAGCACATGGAAAAGATGCTGGCGTGGGACGCGGCCTCGCGTCTGGGCAACGTCAACACAAAAGGTCAGCAACTCGAAGTCACTGAGTTCGACTACAAGGGTGTAAACCAGGTCATCTATGACGAAAACGGCGTCGTTATCCGCTCGATCCCGGCGATCCATGCGCTGGACGGCCCGGTGAGTTTTATCCTCGATTGGAATGGGCTGAAGTTCGCGTTCTCAAGCGACACCTATCCAAACAAGTGGTGGATCGAGCATACAAAAGGCGCCGACATATCGATCCATGAGAGCTTCCTGCCACCACAGCTGCTCGTGACCAAGCAAAAGTTCCCAGTTGAGGACGCGCTCAATGTTGGCACGCAGGTTCACACCGAACCGTCGATGTTCGGCAAGGTCATGAGCCTGACCAAGCCGCGCATGGCCGTCGCCTACCATTTCTACAACGACTTCGACACGGCGCCGATCGTCGAGCGGCAGATCCGCAAGACTTATGACGGCCCGTTGTCGCTTGCGGTCGATTACATGGTCTGGAACGTCACCAAAGATAAAATTCGCACGCGCATGGCGGTCATCAACCATGAAGCGTGGCCGCTGCCGTCGACCACGCCAAAACTGCCGGCTGATCCGAAAGACCGAGTCGGCTTCACCAAGTTCCTACTTGACGGGCGCGAAGTGTTTACCGACGTTGTTCAGGCTATCTACGACGAAACCAATAAGCAGTTTGGCACCAGTGTTCCGGCGCCGAAGTAAAAGTATTCGTCGCATACATTTTGAATAGGGAGTTTGTAATGCCTACAGTCAAAGAAGTCAGACAATCGATTGATCAAACGCTGGATCGGTGGGAAGCGGCTGCGAGCGCGCTTGAAGAGAATGCGCAAGCAACATCCGATAAGGTTTCGGAAAGGCTGCAAATGTTCAAGGGCGAGGCGTCGGCCGCGGCTGATAAGCTGCAGGAGGCCGTTGCGCAAGCTCAACAGATGCCCGCAGGAGCGCGGGATCAAATGACGAAGAACATCGAGCTGCTGAAGGCCCAATTGAAGCTTGGTCAAGCTGCTGCTTACGATGCCGTTTTGGATCAGCAAAAAAAGATCGCGGAAGCCGTTCAGCTCGTGGAGAGCGAGATCGATAAGGCCAGCGGCCAAATGGGCGATGCCTATGATCGCAGCGTGGCCGACTGGGTTCGTGCTCAACAAGAGCTGAAACAGCAGATGGACCTCGCAGAGATCCGGTTTCAGCACGAAAAAGACAAAACACAGGCCCAGTTCGAGGCGCATCAGCAAACCGTGCTTGATAGCGTGAAGCAGTTCCGTGACATGTTCGAACAGCAGGCCGCAAGTGCGCAGCAGAAAGGCGAGACCTTTGCGAAGGATATGAACGCGTCGTTCGAGCAAGCGCTTGAGGCGTTCCGAAAGCTCTCGAAGTCATGACGAGCGACACGGCTTAGACCTGCCGGACTGGTCGCCACGTCTCGACGAAGCGCGGGCGCTTGGAGGTTTTATCGCCGCGATCCAAGCGCCCGCTCAGGCGACCTTCAAGGACATCAACAATAGGTCCGACATCGACGTACCCGCAGGAACGTCATGTGCCATGTTCAATTTGCTTTCGTGACAAGGCGAGACGGAAAGGCCGTGGAGCCAACAACAGTCCAGTGGTTCGGCGACAAGGGAGCCGCGCCTTTCTTTAGCGTTCTGCTTTTCGTAGTCTTGGTGCTGTTGGCAAGTGACCATGCGAGGGGCGACTGGTTGAATGCCACCGGTGCGGAGACCGCGCCGAATTTTGCAGAAATCGCTGTGCTTGACGACAGAGTGCGGATTGCTCTGGAAATCGACTTTGCCGATTTTCCGATTTTTGTAACGGGCGAGAAGGGCGGCGATGTCAGCCGTTCAAGGAACGATGCCGAACCCGACGCCGCCATGCTGGCTAGCTTCACCGGCCATGCGATGAAGGTGCAGGTGGACGGCGAGTCTCTGCTCGAACCGACCCTCCGACGTCTCGAAATCCGCGATCGAAAGGATCGGCCGACGGCACGTGCACTTGCGCTCGGCCGCCGTTCCCCGCCAGCTTCCCCCGTTCGGCGTGGCCGGCGCGTCGTCTATGCGGAGCTGGACTTTGTGCTCACCGGCGAGCCGAAGACGCTGACTTTCACCCCGCCGCTCGACCGTGAAGGACGAGTCTTGGTCACGATCGGTTTTCTGGCTCACCACGGCAAGGTGCCAGTGACAGACTATCGCTATCTGTCCGTACCCGAGATGATCGTGCTTGATTGGGACGACCCCTGGTACAGCGCTTTCGAGAATCCCAACCTTACCCGGCATCACAGGTCGGCGCTGATGTCATTCCTCACCGTCGAGCCCAGGGAAGTTCGCCATGAGGTGATCTTCAGACTGCGTGACCTGGAGGGCTGGTCGGCTCTCGACCTTGGCGACGGGACGACGCTTGATACAGCTCAGATCGAACAGGTCAAGGAAACCGCAAAACGATTCTTTGCTTCGAAAAACCCCGTCGCGATCGATGGTGTTCGACAGAAACCTGCCAAGATACAGGTCGAAGTGCTCGACATCAGCGTCGCCGGTTTGAAGGTGCTCAAAAATCCGGATGCCTTGGACCGAACGACCGCGCTGTTGGGCGTTATCTTGTCTTACCCCCACAGAGTGCTGCCGTCGCAGGTTGAGCTAAACTGGCAGCTATTCACGGATGAAGCCGGGGTTATTCCCGTGCGTATTACTGATCCCGCTGGTGGCGTACCCGGTTACATCAAGCACGATGATCCCGTTGTGGTATGGACGAATTTCTTGAAGTCGTGGCAAGACCCCGCAGTCAAACCCGTGACCTTAGCCGCCGGGCAGAGCATCGGAGTCCCGGTCCTCTCTGTGATATTCGCGGGAGTTTGCCTCTGGGCGGTCGTTGCCGCATTTCGCTCGATGTCAAAAACGCGTTGGCGGTGGGTGGCCGCCGCGCTGGTGTCGGGTCTGTTGGCCATCGTGGCGCCAAGGCTGGCGGTTGTGTCCTTGCCCAATCCCCTTTCGGGGTCGCTGGACGAGCGATCCGCGCCGGCGGTGGTGGAGTCGCTGCTCACAAATGCCGGAACCGCGCTGCTGGAAGGCGATCCGAGGCATTTCAACGATGCACTTGCCACGTTCGTTGCCCCCGACCGGGCCGAGGCCGTTGGGGCCGAGTTGGAACGTGGTCTTTCCGTAACCCTGCCTTCGGGTGCGCTGGCCCGCACGGAGAAGGTGAGCGCGGTCACGATCGAAAAGATCACAGATCGCGATGATGGTACCGGGACCCGATTGCTCGCCAACTGGCAGGCGCTGGTGAGTGGTGGGCATTGGGGCCACATGCACCGCCGCCGCCTTGAGTTCCGGGCCTTGTTGGACGTTGCCGAGGTTGACGGGGCTTGGAAGCTTGTTGACCTCACCGTTATCAGTGCGAGGCCGGTTACATGAGGGCCGCGATGCGCAACACTTCAGCGGCGGTCATCGCGCTTGTTGGACTGTGCTTCGCAGCAGGTGCGCTGGCGCATTTCAATCTCAACTTGAATGTCCGTATCATCCACGTTGAGCACGTCAGTGACGGCCTCAATGTGTATCTGCGGACTCCTATGCCCTATCTCGTTGCCGACAAGACGGGACCGGTTGGAGCTGATGGCCTGCCGAAGCCAGCTCCCTTTACGACAAATCGCTCGGAGGACGACCGTGTCGTTCATCTTGTTGATGCCGGAGCCTTGCGGGCAGACCCCTTTGGCCTTGGCAGGATCGCGGCGGACGGTTTGCACCTGCGGACCGCAGGGCACAACCTCGAGCCGACGGTTGGCGCGGTTCGCGCGTGTCCAATAGGCCGGGAGCCTGGGTTTGCCACGCTTGAGGAAGCCAAGACGGCGTTGCGTGCCGGTCCTCCATTCCCCGAAGCCGCTCCGGAAACCTATGTCGGTGACACGATTGTCGATGTGCTGCTGAAGTATCGTCGTCCGGATTCTGTCGGCGAGTATGAGATTTCAAGCGATCTGGATCCGGGTCAGGAGGGGCAGGAGGACACCGCGAATCTCATCCTCGACCATGGACCTGGGGGTACCAAAGTCTTCCGGGCCCGGGGCCTGCTGCATGAGCCGATAAAGGTGACACGATCCAGCTATGCCGCCGCGATGACATTCATCTGGGAGGGCGTTCGCCATATTCTCGGTGGGCCGGATCATGTGCTCTTCGTATTGTGCCTTGTGTTGGGCGCGACGGGACTCAGGAGCCTGATTGCGCGCGTTACTGGATTCACGGTCGGTCACAGCGTAACGCTTTCAGCAGGGTTCTTCGGATATGTGCCGAAGGGGGCGTGGTTCGTGCCAACCGTCGAGACCGGTATCGCGCTTTCCATCATATTTGCCGGCGCGATTGCCCTTATGCCCCGACAGGAACGGGTGGGTCGTGAGTGGACCATGTTTTTCGTGACCTGCGCGATCGGATTGCTGCATGGGTTGGGTTTTTCGTTTGTCCTCCACGAAATCTTGAAAGTGGACTCCCCTAATATCTGGCAGAGCCTTTTGGCCTTTAATGTCGGGGTGGAGGTTGGCCAGCTGGCGATCGTTTTACTGGCGTGGCCGTTGTTTCTTGTGCTGCAAAAATTGAGCGAAACAGCCTGGCGGTTCAGTCGCATCGGCATAGCGTGCGCTTGCATTCTGATTGCAACGTACTGGAGTGTTGAGCGCCTTGCGTCGTTAATCGCATTGGCTTGATGCGTTCATCAGGACCTTCAAAACCTTCGTATCGCCCTGCGAATGCAATCTTGTATGCAAGCTCCCGGATTGCGCCGATCCGTGGCTAACTGCCGGCCGGTGTTTCCTTCAACACTATTAACGGCGATAGCCCGTATGAAACCGCGCCGAAGGCGTGAAGTCGCCGGGCCGCAGAACTTTCACGTTTAAGGTATTGAGCGGATTTGGGGTTATTGACGGGACTGTGAGGGATTAGAGTGTTCCCTAGGGAACAGAGCTGCGCTTACACGCAGCATACAACGAAGGCTGTTCCCTACTTAACAGTACAAGCGCCATGCGTACCGTCTGTCTAGCGTTGTTTGCCATTGCGCTCGTTTGGGGCAGTGCTCCTGCGGCTGCAGCGACGGGCGATGATATTGGCTCGGCCGTCAGGATCGTAAACCTCGTCTCTGCAAGATACGCCTTTGATGAACGCGCCCTCGCGGCCGGAGACAATGTTCGTCAAGATGAGCTGATCGCGGTTAGCGCGGATGGCACGGGCGAGCTGATTCTGCGTGACGATACAAAGCTGGCACTCGGTCCTGGCTCGCAGTTGTTGCTCGACAAGTTCGTTTATGATCCTGACGCCGACGACGGGTCCATCATCGTAAACCTGGTCAAGGGAACCTTCCGGTTTATCACCGGAATCGCCGCCAAGCCCGTTTACGAAATCCGCACGCCAACGGCATCGATCACGGTGCGGGGTACGATCTTCGATGTGTTTGTCGACGAAAGTGACCTTGCCTGGCTGTTGCTGATCGAAGGTGCAATCGAAGTCTGCAATGCGCTTAACGATTGCCGACTGCATGATGAGCCCGGCAAGATTATTCCCATTACGCCTGATGGAGACGTCGGTATTCCCGTCAAGTGGGCAAGCCTGGACGGTGCCGAAGATGCGCTGTTCGCGGCCGTGTTCCCTTTCGTGGTCGGGCCGCCGGAAATTGACCGTCACAGAACCTTTTCACCAAACGATATCATTAAGGGCAACTTCCCAACCAAGCCGCCCAAGAAAGTTAAACCCAAGCGACGCGCGACCAAGCCTCCGCCCCGACGTTCACGTCCAGATGGAGGACGGCGGCCAGGTGGTGGCTTGCCTCCGATCCGCGTCAACACTCCGTCGATCGATGACGTTTACGTGCCGCCAGGCAGGGACTATCCGCCAGTCATCGACGATGATCCTCCGATTATAGATGACACTCCGCCGGGCGGTGGGTTGATTGATGTCGGTATTCCTCCCGTCATCGTTTTTCCGCCTGTTGTCAGGCCACCGGAGTGGACGCCGCCTGGACGTGATGATTGGGAACCAGGGCATGGCGGTAGAGATCCAGATCACGATGGCAAAGGTCCCAATCACGGCGGCCGTGGTCCCGATTATGGTCGTCTTGATCCACAGCGCGGAGGCCGCGGTCCGAAGCACGATGGCCGAGGCCCCAAGGACAAGGGACGTGGGCAAAAGCACAACGGGCGAGGCTCGAAACAGCGGGATCGCGCGAGTCTAGGACGTGATGCGAAACGTGGTGATCGCGCAAAACGGCGCCGTGAAGCGATCCGCCGGCGCAATGCGAACCGCCTCCGCAAAGGAGAGCGCCGGCGCGATGCGAAACGCCGTGAAGCAAAACGCCGCCTCAAGGCCAACCGCCGTCGCAAGGCCAATGTACGCCGCAAAGCGGACCGACGACGTAAGGCCATCCGACGCCTGAAGTCGAAGCGTCGCCAAAAAGCCAATCGCCGCCAGAAGGCCAGTCGTCGCCAGAACGCCAAGTTGCGCAAGGCAAATCGCCGCCGTAAGGCCATGCGCCGGGTGAAGGCGAACCGCCGCCGAAATGCTCAGCGCCGCGGGAAAGCGAACCATCGGAGTCGGGCCAAAAGGCGCCGCAACTTGAACCGCGGCCGCCAGGCCAACCGCAAGCGCCAAGTGCTGCGCCGGGTGAAGGCCAACCGCAACCGCAATGTTGCGCGCCGCCTCAATCAACGCCGTCATCGCAACGCCGCGCGTCGCAAACGCGGTCAGTTTCGATAGCTGGCTGCGGCAGGTCCTGTGGCGGTATCCTGGAAGGGCAACGTGAGCCCTTGCTGGTTCAACCCGTAGCGGCTGGGTCGGCGCTACGGGATTGACCGTGACGACTACTTGCCGGTCCGTGCCGGGTCGCTATTCGAGCCGGTCTGGGATTTTAGCTTCGCTGCATTCTTCTTTTGCTTTGCGGAGCCTGCGGCGATGTCTGATTTCAGGCCTTGCACGCGGGCTCTCAGAATATAGCAATCCGTGCGTTTGGGGCCGGCTGGCATGGCTTCGCAGTCGCCTTGAGCAACCGCCACCGCTGGGAGTACCGCGGTCGCCGCAACAACTGCCGCCACCGCGACCGAACACGTGATCTTAAGCACCTCAGTATTCCTTCTTGGTCTATGCAAACTGCAGTTGCACAAAAGATCTCTCTTTGGCACCCGACTAAGAGATTTCAGAGAAAGAAGTAAGCTTGATCCAGAAATCACTCGGAGTGGGGTCGAGGACCCCTTCCCACAACATCGCGCCAGACTCCGCGATCGGGGCTCCGATGGAATGCCACCAGCGTGTTTCACCAGGGATCGATGCCTTGTGAATGGCCTCGAAGAATGCGATCTCCCCGCCAAGCCACCTTGGATCGGCCTGCACGAAATCGTTCACGCGTTGGCCTTCGCCATCTTCCCGCCAGAGGCTGTCGGGGTTGTTCAGGACTTCCTCCAAGGTCACCCCGAGTGTTTCGAGAAGGCCCTTGGACAACAACATCGGCACGGAAAAATCATCCAACTTGCAAAGGTACTTCATTGTTGGAGAGGACAGAATATAGGCGTCGCTATGCGCGGGTTCCGCGCGACGGGAGATTTCCCTGATGCGGCGGAAGAGGGCAGGTGACGGTGTGAGCTTGCCGCACTCCCAGCGCGAAACGGTCGCCGGGTCCACGTCCAATTCTTCCGCGAATTGCTGCTGGGTGAAGCCCTTTATTAGCCGCGCCCGACGGCACATGAATGGAGCTGCGTCCAGCATTTCGCGGACCCTCATTTTCGGATTGCTCGCAATATTGCGTCATGGTTTGTCCGTGCCGCGTTAGCTACATACCTAGCATCGGTTCCGCCGATGGGGGAAGTATGGGCCGGGCACTCCGACGTGCAGGGAATCTTTTGGTTGCTTTTGCCGCCAGGGATTAAGTTCGGGTATTGCCCGGCCCGCCACTTCCCTTAGAGGTGGAGTTGTCTTTGGCGCCTTCCGGAGGCGGTCGGTTCGATCGTGGTTCAGAGCCGTGATGACGCGGCGCTTACGGTTCGACTTGCCGGTTTCGGATTGTCCTTGTTGAACAGCGGCTAGGGCAGCGAACGACCGGGAGCCATGTGCGAAGAAGTGACTGTCACCCAAATCTTCTTCTTCATTCGCGGGCTGTCCACTCTTGAAATTGCCTGTGCGCAACCCGAATGATCGTCTCGCTGTTAGCTCGCATTAGCGATATACTGCTCGCACTTGCGATATCATGCAGATTTGGGGTGTGCAGCAGTTATTGAAACGAGGGAGAGCTAGGCTGAAGGAGGGTAGCGGGGAATGTAACTTCAGCCTAGCTCAGCTGCCATAGCCGGTGGGGGGCTGACCCGGCATTCCTGTATGACAGCCGGCAATTTCTAGCCGCTCTTACTTGTCAATCCGAGTACACTCAAGTTTCTGACAGGCGTCAATTTGTTTGTTGCGATTCGGATACTTGTGCACAACTCTTGAGTGCGCGGTTTCAATTTTTTGCACGTGCGCAATCGTCTTCTTCCAAAGTCTCTTCTCTCTAAGGAATTGCGGTTACTACTCTTCGATAGTGGCCTCTTGAGCTTGTCTCCCTTGATAAATGCGGACTGAAGCTGTGCCCTGAAGAGGTCTCCTCCATCATGGCGGTTGCCTGCGGCCAGTTGGTTACCGTTTTTGGCGGAATGGCGTTTGCAATCAGACATAGAGATATACATTGATCGCGCGTATTGAGCGGTGTCTCATTATTGAAGGGCGAAATGCAAACGCAGATCAGGGAGAGATTTCATGACCAAAGGGTTTCTAGCTAGCAAAGGTGCTCTTCTGGGTTTGGCGATTTTGCTTTTGCCGTCCCCAGCCATGACGCAGGACAGCTGGCCAGGGAGTTGGCAGGCGGCTGGGCACACGGTGGACGGTTTGGTCTGCCGTCAAAAGTGGACGTGCGTCGATCCGAAGGGCGGCGGCAATCTGGTGTTCGAGCCAAAGGAGCAATTCACGGAAGGCGTTTGCCTGAGCGCGGATGAGGGGCCCGGTTGCGAAAAGTGCGGGGCTGAGCAGCCGCCAACACCATGCATGGTGACGGCCAAGTAGATTTGAAAACCGCTTCGCAATTCTCTCCTTCTCGGTGAACGTATCGTGGGAACGAAGGCGTTCCCGCGGGTGTTTCGCATCGTCGACCACAACCGAAGGTTGTAATCCTGACTGCGGCTGGGTAGCCTCTCTAGGCGTCTGGTTGCGGCACTGGCCGCTGCCTATCTCGTTCGTTGCCTGGAGTGTTCAATTATGAGCGGATACACGAAGGTTCTTGGTATTGGCACATTCTTCGCGGAATGCACTGGCGGTGTCATCACGGTTCATGCCGTCGGAGTTGCTTCGAACTCCAATTACGTCATCAAGCTCGAGCAGGCTCTAATATCCATATGGCCGCCTGAATTCTTGCTGTATTACTACATCCCTCCGGTTGTTCTTCCTGCGCTGCGACC
>JARFQY010000272.1 GCA_029287535.1 Filomicrobium sp. | reverse complement strand
CGGCAATGTAAAGTTTTGTTAAGGAGACAGGTCGCTAGGCCTATCGACATCTTTGAAGCCAGCGTCGTCTTGAAACACGACCTTCTGGAGCTTGGCGGGCTCGGTTGGAATCAGATGTTTCGCACCACGGTCAGCACCAAGATCACCGAGTTCCTTGAAGTAGCAGCTTGGCCACAGCACCGGATTGCGCTGCTCTCCTGCTGCGGTGACGGGGAACGTTACCAGAGCGTCATCAGCGCCTTCAAAGGCCGTGATCAGTTTGTCCAGCACCTCCGTCCGCATCCAGGGCATGTCAGCTGGCAGAACCAGTGCGCCGGTTAGGTCCGGGGCCAGGCTGCGAACGCCGACGGCAATCGAGCTGCCGATGCCGCTGGTATAGTCCCAGTTGATGCACGGGGTCACAGGAAGGCCGGCAAGCGATTGGTCCATGAGCAAGTTGTTTGGCGGCACGACCACATGGACGTCGCGGCAGAGCGATGCCAGGGCGATGTCAGCGGCACGCCGCACAAGCGTTCGCCCATTCACCTCGGCAAGCAATTTGTTGGCCTCACCAAAGCGCACGGACTGACCAGCAGCGAGTATGAGGCAGGCGACGGGCAACTGAGTAACTCCTAATCAGTCTGCGGTCTGGGCGATCCGTTTTGGTCCGCGAAACGCCAGCACAACCTCGGAGGCAATCGCCAGCGCGATCTCCTCGGGGGTCACAGCACCAATGTCGATGCCGATTGGACAATGGATGCGGTCGATCGCTTGGTCGGAAAAGCCCGATTCCGATAAACGAGCGCGCCGCTTGGCGTGATTTCTGATTGAGCCCAGTGCGCCGACATAGCGGCAAGGGCTGCGGAGAGCCAAGCTCAGTGCCTCGTCATCGATATGAGCGACATGGGCCAGAGCAATGACTGCGCTGAAAGGGTCCAGGCCCAGTTCGGCCAAGGCAGCCTCCGGCCATTCGTTGACAATGCGCGTCGAGCCGAAGCGAACCGAGGAGGCAAAACTCTCACGGGGATCGATAACAATCGGTGTCAGACCCAGGATGCGCGATATCGACACGAGTGCTTGAGCGATATGTGTGGCGCCAATGATGTAGAGGCGTGGGCTTGGGACAAAGGCCTGGACGAAAACGTCGGTCGGGGCGGAGCTGACGAGCCCGCTGCGTGCCGCGCTAAAGAGTGGAACGATCTTGGGATCAAGGCCTTCGGCAGACTGGTGCAGCTTTCTTTGTCCGCTTTCAAGGTCGGTGGTGACCAGGAGCAGACGACGCTCGTTTCGAGAATCGTTTACGGCCTTTGCATAGGCTAGGTCGGAAGCGCCTTGCAAAGGTTCGACAAGAATTTCGATGTTGCCGCCGCAGGGTAGTCCGGAGGCCCATGCGGTTTCATTGGCAATGCCAAAGCGCAATCGCTTTGGGCGGTTCTGGGAAACGGCCTCCAGCGCCGCCACGATAACGTCAGCTTCGACACAGCCGCCCGATACCGAACCCTGAAACTCCTCATCGCTCGCGATCACCATCTGTCCGCCCACGGCGACAGGAGAAGAGCCCCACGTATCGATCACCGTCGCCATGCCGATCGCGCGACCTTGGGACAGCCAATCTTGGGCATTGGCCCAGATGTCGAGAGTGCGAACCGCACCGTTATCGCTATTCTCTATCATGGAGCTTTCATATTTCTGCGCTTCATGGGCCCTAGAGGACGTGTCACGATGGGGACCTGCTGAAACTCGTGCTCAAGTTCCCGAAGAAAGTGATTTGCCGAGTCCATCGAACGGATTGCGGCACTAACGTGGCAGAACGCCCTTAGTATCCAGGTGCACCGGGGCAGTTGTCATGTTCCTGGAACCATCTTTCGGTCGACGAGGCACTTTAAAAGAAGCATCCCGCTGTTGGAGGACCCTTGCCGATTATCTCTTCACATGCGGTTCAGGGTCGAACGGATATCCAGTCTATGCTGTCGTTATTGGAGAACTCCGGCGCCGGCAATGGCGACATAAGACGCGTGGTGAAGCAAAGCAATATTCGCGTTACCCACCACGGCAAAAATTTTGAGATTGAATTGAGAGGAGCGTGCCCGTGTTGAAATACTCGTTGGCAGTTTTGACTGCAACAGCCTTGACGCTGATATCGGTGTCTGGCGCCGTGCAGGCCCGTGGCGGCGAATGGTTTGCCTTGCCCGTTGAAAAGCAAACCAGCGTCAAGGTCGTCGAGTTTCTTCCGAAGATGGGTCGTTTCAAACAGGTCGCGGTTCGTGCGATGACGGGCAATGTGTACGTTGAATCAATCCAGGTCTTTTTCGCGAAAGGCGCGACACGCGAATACCGGATCGACACGTGGGTCAAGAGTGGAACGACCGGCGCCTACGTTGATTTGCCGGGTCGAAGCGCTGCCGTTCGGCGGGCTGAGATCAGGTTTAGAAACGATGTGAAGAGCAACGGTGTGCCCCGGGTCTTTGGTTTGATCGCTGACCCGCCTGGTGGTTTCAGAGTTCTTGAATCGGTTCGCATCGACACAAAAGACCGGGAGACCATTTTGCGCCTGGACGGTGATGAAAGACCGGTGGCAAAAGTTCGCCTGCGTGCTTGGGGGGATGCCGTGAATATCAGGCGTGCCGAGATCGTTTTTCAAAACGGTGACCGGCAGCGGATTCGCATTCGTGACCGTCTGAATCCTGGTGAAATGAGCGATGTGATCGACTTGCTCGGCTACAACCGGAACATCAAATACATCTCCTTGAGACTGCGCCCGAAACGAGGTGCTGTGGAGGTTGCCCGCATCGATCTCCTCGGCAAACGTGCGCCCAGAGGGTACCGGCGTGGGGCGAGAAGAGGCGCGTCGATGAATGGTTGGGACCTTTTGGGCCGACGCAAGGTTAGCCAGTTCGGCAAGGATGCAGACATCTTTAGGGTCGGAAAGTCTCAGGGGAGTTTTGTCAGTATTCGCGCTCGCGCCCGCCAACAAGACGTGCGGATGTACGGGATGACGATCGTGTATGGAAATGGCGAACGCGAAGACGTTCCCATGTACGGTACGCTTGCGACCGGTGAGAGCACACCCCCGTATAAACTCAAAGGGCGACGTTACATCGATTACATCAAGTTCCAGTATCGGACCCGGCTGAATTTCAGAGGTCAGGGTGAGATCGAGTTGTGGGGCCGGCCAGCGAGTCGCAGGCGGCGTTGAGCCGCTGGCGGAAGCATGAGTGACTTTGGTTGGGAGCGGCTTTGGCCGCTCCCTCTTTCATTTGTCGCGGCGTCGCTCAGACGCGGAGGTGCTCAGCTCCAGTGTTTGTCGTCGGCGTAGTCGGCCGGCGGGTTTTGTTCCAAGACGTTGGAGACGGCGCGGATGTGCTCGATTTTGGCATCGAGACGTTCAAGCTCGGAGGCGCGCGCCTGCTCGGCGTGGCTCCAGTTCATTTGGCCGCGGCGCAACAGCCGCACTTCTTCACGCGTGGCGTTGGCGATGATGCTTTGCAGATGCGTCGCGTCACGCGCGCCGGCGACAACCTGCATGCGGCGGCCGGCTTCAGCGCGCACGTCATCGGCGGTCGGGCGAAGGCCGGCACTCTCATAATCCGGCATGCCAAGTATTGATCCGACGCTATCGCGAAGCGCCTCTGGAACCCTGAGCACGCCATCAGCAAAACTCACCTGATCCAGTAGAATGGGGTCGAGATCAAGCAAACGGCTGACCGCTCTTGCCTGTTCGCCACTCAGCGCATAGTTGACCATCACGCAGCTCCAATCCGGGTCATGTGAAGATAGGTCGACTGCACATTCGGGATCTGGTTGGCGCCGCCTGACCGCTTCGCATAGGTAAAGAGTTCGACATAATCCCCGGACGCCAGATTGAGAATCCCGGATGATGAACCGATCCTGGCGGCGTTTTCGCTATCCGATCTGCCGAAGAAGTAAATCAGGGCGGGAGTGCCATTGACGTGGACTCGGACGCCGACAGTCGTACCGAGCAGGGAACCGGAGGCGACCACGATCCACTTGCCGGCATCATTTACCCCGATGGTGACGCGCGAGTTCGCGAAGCTGCTATCGCCGAGGTCGTTATCGACGACCGACAGCCCCGCCTTTGTCCAAACACTGTCAATGCTGGCGGTTACACCGTCACCCTCACTCTGGAACGTCGGTGATGCAGCCCCGGAGCCGGGCACCGTACTGTTCGGAAAAGTAACGGCACCGGTCTGGCGATCGACGACGATCGCTTCCTTCCAAGCCGAGCCGTCGGCGCTGACCTTGACGCGCCAGTCATCATCGCCGGCGAGGCCGAATTCGGCGCGGCCCGAGAAACCCGTTTGAAACAGCAGCGAGGCGGTATCGGCGGCGGCCGCCTTGTTGATCTTGAGCTGGTGGCCATTGCCTGCGTTGTTGAACAAGGCGGCGGGCGATGACACGGAAAGGCGGTTGGTTGAATCGGCGGTTGTATTGATTCCAACAAGAGCAGTCGGATTCACGCTGACGCCCGCTCCCGACAGCGCGACCCAGGCCGTGCCATCAAATGCAAGTGC
>JARFQY010000125.1 GCA_029287535.1 Filomicrobium sp. | reverse complement strand
CCGGTCATCCCAGCAACGTGTATTCCGATCACCAAATCCTCGGATGAATGACGGACCAGAACACGGATCCAGCACCTATGAAACTGTTCACGAAGTCCGCCTGCCAGCTTGCACCGACCTACGATGCGATCGTGGTCGGCTCCGGATATGGCGGCGGGGTTGCTGCTTCCCGCCGCGCGCGCATGGGCTTCGGCGTCGCGGTCATGGAGCAAGGGCGGGCGTGGCGGCCAGGTGATTTTCCTACCACCGTCAAGGCGCGGTTTAAGGCTATGTATCTCACTGGCGCGATGCCGAACATCGGCGATCCGACAGGGCTCTGGCGCTTTACGGTGGGTGAGGGCCTATCGGTGTTTGCTGCGACCGGCCTCGGCGGCGGATCGCTGATTAATGCCGGGATAGCGCTGCGTCCCGACCTGAGGCGGTTGCGGAGGGCCGGTTGGCCAGAAGCGGTGCTCTGCGACGGGCGTTTTGACGAGGGCTTAAGGCGGGCCGAAAGAATGCTTGGACCGACGCCAGTACCAAAGCCGGAGCGCTTTGCGAAATATGCCGCGATGGAACGCGCTGCCACCTCAGCGGGCACTAAACTGCGACTGCCAGCAATGACAATTTCGCACAAGTCAGGGCGGAACGCCGCAGGTGTAATGCAGCAAGCCTGCCTGCACTGCGGCGACTGTTGGTCGGGTTGCAACACAAGCGCTAAGACGACCGTCGCCATTACCTATATTGCCGATGCTGTCAATCACGGCGCGCAAGTGTATTGTGAGACCCGTGTTACATCGATCGCCAATGCCGGGGATGGCTGGGCGGTAGAGGTTGAGGATCTCTCTGGCAGCGGTGAACGCCGGCAGGTCACAGCGAAAACGCTGATGCTCGCTTCCGGGACGCTCGGGACGAACGAATTGCTGCTGCGGGCCCAAAGTGATGGCCTAGCGCTGTCGAAACGTCTCGGAGAGAAATTTTCCGCAAACGGAGACGACCTCGTCTTTGCCAATAAACTGGCCCAGCCAGCGAATGCCGTGGCCGCCGGCCATCCATCGCAAGCGCCGCTCGGAATGCCACCGGTGGGCCCGCACTCGACGTCGATGATTGACCTCGGCGATGAGCTCGGCCCGGCTTGCATCCATGACGGCTCGATGCTGACAATGATGGCCCGACTCGCTCCTTACAAAGAAGCCCTGAATCTCTGCTTTGATCGCGCCTGGCGTCTCTTGAGAGGCGGCGTCTATGGTGATGAGCAGAGCCGCGATCTAATCCTCTATATTGTCGCGCATGATGATGCCAGCGGACGGCTAAAGCTGCATAAGGGGCGTGTCATTGTCGACTGGCCGGACTACAGCAAGAGTGCTGGGCTAGTCGCGGCGCAGACGAAAGCGCAAGCGATGATCGAAGCCATGGGCGGCGTGTTCCAGTCCAATCCTTTCGTGATGCGGTCGTTCGGCGGCAATCGTATCATTGCTCATCCACTCGGAGGTTGCGGGATGGCGGAGCATGTCGACCAGGGTGTGGTAGCTCCGGACGGACGCGTCTTCGATCCCTCAAAGGGACCGCGCGGTGTCTATGAGGGACTTTATGTGTGTGATGGAGCGGCGGTGCCATCCTCTGTCGGCGTTAGCCCGCTGTTGACGATCACGGCGCTGGCGGAGCGAGCGATGATACTTGCGGCAGAGCGGCTCAATCGACCGCTGGATGTCGATGGCAGCCCACAGCAGCTGCGGGGTGATGCGCTCGTCTAAGCCCTTAACTTGCCGTCAGACCTGCGCAAACCTTCAAGAGGTCGTCTTGCCATGCCGTACACCTTGCCTTCGGCCATAAGGTTGCGGGTTGTAGGCGGTGGTCAAGATACTGGCCCGTCTTTGGGGCGGCCTTCGGGTTCGCCAGGAGGCGGGCGAGGCTGCGGCCGGAGGCTTCTGGTGTTGTGAAGCTTGGTAACAACGGAACGGCGAGGGGCAAGAGTCGCTCCCAGCCAAGGCGCGAGGAAAAGTCCAGCTCGCGCGCCAGCTGAGTGGCTGGAACAGCGCCAGGATCATACGCAATGAACCGGATATCTTCGCCCGGCGTTAGACGTGCCATCGCGAAGGTCCAAAGTAGGCAGCACAACTTCGAGGTTGCATAACGGTCCCGGGATGCTTGAGCCGGGCTGGCCGATTCATCCAGTTTGCCACGTGCCACGGACGCAGCGTTCGGAAAGATGGCCCCTCGATAACCGAGAAGCCTGGTGAGGCGATCGGCGGGATTGTGCGATTGGCTGGCGGTCAGCAGCACAATTGCGCCGGGGGCCAATGCCCCCTTGAGCTGGTCGAAGAGAGCAAAATGCCCGAGGCAATTTGTTGCGAAGGCTTGCTCCACACCGGCTTCGGTGAGCTGAAGTCTCTCGCCTCCCAACATGCCGGCATTCAGCCCAAGCGCTGAAATCAGACTCGTGCCGCGCTCTTCGTGGACCGCTTTGGCAAAGTCGCGGACCGAGGTGAGGGAGCTGGTATCCAAGCGCAAAAGGGTAAGCCGCTCCGACGGCACCGCAGCACGCAGAGCGTCCGCGCGGTCGGGCGAACGCGCACCAATGATGAGGTGCACATTTCGTCTTTCAGCAAGTGACTTGGCGGCCTCAAGTCCAATCCCGGAGGTCGCACCGGTCATCACAATGAGCAAGGTTTCGTCTTGGGTCACGCCTCTAAGACCTTGTGAGTTGCATATGTAGGCATGTGCTCATCATAGCGATTTGAAGTGACGCACGCTTCATGATGAGGGAAGTCAGCGAAATTCAAGAAGCGCCTTTTGAGGGTGGCGTTAATGACGTGCCGCTATCTGCTGTTTGTAGATTGATCGAAATCGAGGTGAACCAAACACACCAGCAAGAGCTTGTTCCAGCACCACCTACCTCGCCTAGCCCAGCCTTTTCGTAAAGGTGTAGCCGTCGTCCAATGGCCGACCCTCAAAGTGCTGGTGGAATCGCAACTCGCAATTGCAGGACTGGGCCAGCTCGTCGATCACGTCCGACGCTTCTTGACCGGCACCAAATATGGCCTCAGCCTCATCAGCCGGAATATGAAGGGTCCATTGCGGTCTTAATTCGTCGAGGATCTTTTTGATCTCTGCGTAAGGGTCCATCGCTATACCTGTCAGCGCCTCATTCGCCTCTCTGCTACACAGTCTAACATGATCCCTGCGTCGTGAGGCAATCGGCAAGTATGGAGATGTCCGCCGTGGCAGGGCCGCAGTCTTCTAGTTCCAGCAGCACTCCATCATGCCTAGCCCTTCAATTCTTCGCTTATTGCCTTGGCCGACCTAAGTGCGAGCGCGGCGATGGTGAGTGTCGGGTTCGCTGTTGCTG
The DNA here is from genome assembly GCA_029287535.1 of Filomicrobium sp. GTDB lineage: Bacteria > Pseudomonadota > Alphaproteobacteria > Rhizobiales > Hyphomicrobiaceae > Filomicrobium. Next base: position 16,898 of record JARFQY010000125.1, on the reverse strand, counting down.
CGGTGGGGAATAGGCTGCTTCCAGCAAGGAACAAGTTCGGGTGGTCGTGTGTGCGGCCATCAGCGTCGGCGACTGATGTACGTGGATCATCTCCCATGCGGCATGTTCCTATTATGTGACCCGCACCAAAGAGATCCGGCAGGTGACGCTGATAGGTGGCGCCAAGCGCACTGAAAACGAGACGGGCAAGTTTACGTGCTTCCTCCTGGCCTCGTAGGACATAGTCGTCGTAAGCATATTCGATCCGGGGACGCGGGAGCCCAAGCGCATCCATCTGTTCCGAAAGGCTAACGCGATTGTTCGCGTCTGGAAGCTGCTCGATAAGAGCCGCAAGCCGCACCTGGCGGATGGTTCGGGCCCGCAGTCGCTCCTTGAGCATTTCGCCGCGATACCCGTCCTGGATATCATTTGAAACCAGCGTCGTCGGCGGGCCCGCTCCAAACTCCCACCCGTTGTTTCCGATTGGCATCCGAAAGGCTGCCGTGTCGTTTCGGAACGAACCGTCGCGCATGTGCTCGATACCAGAAATCTCCGTCGGGCCGCGGAATGGGTAGACGGGATCGCGCGCGAGACACAGGCTTATTTGCGTCGGATGGTCCATCAGGTTGCGACCGACCTGATCGCTGGAGTTTGCTATGCCATTTGGATGTTGGCCGGTGCGTGACATGAGCAGGAGCTTAGGTGTCTCGATAGCGTGAGCCGCGATGACAAACACGCGGCCTTTCGCCATCTGCTCTAAGCCATCGCGCTTAAAGTAGATGCCGTCGATCAAGCCACTGGACGGGGCGCTTACCTTGAAGGCCACTGCTCGATCAACAATCTGCGCGCCGGCACCTCTTGCCTTCTTGACATGGACCGAGGCGTCATACTTCGCTTGGATTGGGCAGATCGGGACGCAAGTGTTGTTGCCACAGCATGGGGGACGCCCGTGAAACGGCTCTGAGTTTCGGGCATGGGGAACGACCTGGGTTCGCAACCCATGTGGCCGCAGCGCGGTATCAATCTGCTTGTCGAGATAGCTTGCAGGAATTGGCCCCATTGGAAAGGAGTCGCTGCGAGGCGAACCAAGATCATTCAATGAATCCCCAGCCACGCCGATCTCGTTCTCGGCCTCAAGGTACCAGGGCTCAAGCTGCTCGTAGCTGATCGGCCAATCCTCACCAACGCCGTAGAGTGTCTTAATGCGGAAATCATTGGGCAAGTGGCGGAGAGCCGTTCCCTGCCAGTGCCAGGTTGTGCCGCCCACGAGCCGCTCGTAGGTACTGCGGAATGGCTTGGGTCCCTCTTGCACGTAGTAGGCCCCGACGTCCGAAACGCGTGGTCTTGGTGCGTACTTCTGCTGCGGGTATGGCGCGTCCGGGGTCTTCTGCACTGCAGCCTGGAAAGCTTGAACGGCGTCAGCGCGATCAACCCACGGGCCGGAGTCAAGGATCAACACCCCAACACCCAAAGATGCGAGCCTATAGCCTATCAAAGCTCCGGCGATGCCGGCACCCACGATAACGACATCAGCCTCGTAACGTTCGGCCATTGGCGTCTTACTCCGCCCAATCAGGATCGATGAAGTCTAGGCTGCTGGAGGCTCTTTCCAACTTCCGAAGTCGCCACTGCAGGTGCTTGGACCTTCTACTCGATACCCAAGAGTCCTCCAGGCCAGTGCGTCTATATACGTTGCAACGCGCTGCTTGCCGTCAGCTGCGACATAGGTACCGCTATACCAGTACTCAATGACGGTATCCGCGATCTCACGCATCACCTTGTCGGCGAACAGTCCCGAAGCTTCCAAATCGCCTATCGTTACTGACGGGTCAGTGCCAAAGCCCCCCCGACGCCACAAACTGTGAAGCGCCGCGACGTGTTCCGGCCTTGCATTCAGGGCACTAAGATATGTCTCCCCGGTGGCGTCATCGTCGAGGTCTTTGAACCCCGTCAAGATACGCGAAATCTTCATGAACTGAGCGAGGTCGAGGCTGCTTGCCATGCCTTCTGTCGTGCGACCAGCGCGCACGCCGCGAGCAGGGGACATAGCCAAGATGACCACCATGGCTGCACTCGAAACCCGAATAAGCAGGCTGCGACGGCTCAGCTTCGGCGGAAGGTCGCGAAGGCTCCGCCACTCGGTTTGCCAATGTACTCGCTTGACCATCTCTTTTTCGTATCTGCTTGTTGCCTAAGCCGAGCTGGCCGCCCCAAAATCTCATGCCAGCACGGCAGTCACAGGCGTTCGGCCTTCAGATCCATTCTTCTCTCCCTCTTCGGTCCCGAGCAAACTTCAACGGCAGCACAGCAGTAGCCGGTCGTGGCAGCTGCTTTCGGCTTGTCCGATACCCGCGATCTGATCATTGCGAAAAGGGACGAGGCCTGACGATCATGGTTTAGGCATACTCTGCTTGGTACTCGAGAGCAACTCCCGTGGCGAAGGTTGGCGAGTCCAAGCAATCCCGTATCCTCCAAAACTCATTTCCTGAGCGCGCGCGCGTCGATGCCGGCACGCTTCAGCCGCGAGTATAGTGTTGTCGGCTTTACTCCGAGCAGTTCAGCGGCGCCGTCGCGGCCAGCAACGCGTCCGTTGCAGCGACGCAAAACGGCAAGCATGACGTCGCGTTCGCGCTGCTTGAGATCCTGTTCAGTGACAATTGCGGTGGGAGCGGAATCCAAACCATTCGTACCATCGGCGCGGTTGGGTTCGAGGCCGGGTGAGGAAACATCGATTTCATCGATGTCGACTTGAACCGTCCTCGGCACATGGAAGCGAAGCCGGCCGTCGGTTGCGGTAATAACCGCGCGCTCAATCACGTTTTCGAGCTCACGGATGTTGCCCGGCCAATTATAAGCCTTGAGCCGTTCCACGTCCGCGAGGCTGATTTGCAGTTGCTGTTTGTTGGCCCGCTCACACGCGCGACGCAGGAAAAGACTCGCGAGTTCGGGTATATCATCAAGCCGGTCGCGCAGCGGCGGCGAAACAACCGGGAACACGTTCAGGCGGAAGTACAAGTCTTCCCGAAAAGTTTTTTTTGAGACCTCTTGCTTGAGGTCGCGGTTCGTGGCTGCGATGACCCGGACATCCACCTGCCGGGTTGTCGTCTCTCCAATACGTTCGAACTGTTTTTCCTGCAAAATGCGAAGCAGCTTGGCTTGGTGTTCAAGTGGCAACTCACCGACTTCGTCGAGGAAAATCGTGCCGCCGTCAGCCAGCTCAAACCGTCCTAGCCTCTCGCTTACCGCGCCGGTAAAAGCACCCTTGGCATGTCCAAAGAACTCGCTCTCAAACAAGTCGCGCGGGATGCTGGCGCAATTGACCCTTATAAGCGGACGCTGGCACCTCGAACTGCCCTCATGGATCGCCCTTGCGATCAGCTCCTTACCTGTCCCCGATTCACCAGTGATTAGGACGCTGGCCTCTGAGGCTGCCACCAGCTCGATCTGTTCCAAGATGTTGCGAACAGCGACACTGCCTCCAACGATCTCCTTGTGATTGGCACCTCCACGCAACTCAAACTGGAGGTATTCATTCTCCAATTCCAGGCGCTTTTTCAGCGACTCCACTTCTCGCATCGCGGCGAGCAGATCGCTTTGTGCCTTGCGTTGCGCAGACACATCGCGAAAGACGACCACCGCCCCCAGCAGGCGGCCTTTCTCTTCAATCGGTGTACTCGTGTACTCGACAGGAAAACAACTGCCATCCTTGCGCCAGAACACCTCGTCGTCGACTCGGTGCACACGGCCATCACGGAACGCTGCATATATCGGACAGGCCTTGATGGGGTAACCCGTCCCATCCTCGTGGCTGTGGTGAAAATAGGTATGAGCAGGCCGCCCGATGAGGTCTTCGGCTGCCCAACCGAGCATGGCTGCGGCCGCGGGGTTGAGAAACGTGGTATTGCCGCTCACGTCGACGCCATAGATGCCCTCGCCTGCAGCGTCCAATATGAGCTGACTGCCCTTTTCAAGTTGGCGAAAGACCGAATCGATACGCTGCTTTTCAGGCAGACTGCCACGGTAAAAGTGGCTGACTTCCGCTTCTGCACGTCGCGCTCGTATTGATCTCAAATCGAGGCACTTGGCGATCGTCAAGGTGCGGCCGTCGATCTCGAAAGTGGACAAGAACAACTCGACCGCCCGTCCCTGTCCTTCACTGGTCGCAAGCCGCATGTCATTTGACCAGGCGCAACCAAGGTTCTCGCACTCGAGCGTAAGGTTGATGAGTTCGGCGAGCTGATTGGGAAACAGCTCACTCACCTTCATCGCGGCGAGCTCATAACCGTCGAGGCCAGTCACCTTGAGCGCGGCGTCATTGAACTGAACGATCTTGTTTTCGACGGCATCAAAAATGACGACCGCCGCCTCAAGGCTGTCGAAGGCCTGCTCCCAGAACTGCCTGTGCGCGTTACCGCGCGTCTCAACTGTCAAAGCCATGAAGCCCCTCACCAGCACGCAACTGGTGCGAAAGCCTGCCGTGGAGCGGCCCAACGGTCAACACGAAAATGCGTAATTTTTTCGCGAAAGTGCGTAATTTGTGCATCCTCGTAAACCAATCGAAGCTTCCGAGTGCCCATCTAAGTATATGAAATAATTTGATAAAAAGAGAAATTTGCCGATTGGCATCAAGTTTGCTGAGTAACCTTTGATTAATAACTTGGGCAGCTGATGCAATTCCGTCTGAAAGAGCCACTCCGTCGTCGGATCGTATTGGTTGATACACGTCCGGGCGCGGATCAGTTTCTGGAGTGCCTCCTCAGTGATCGGGGCCTGGTTCTGGTCGGCAGCTATGGCTCGCTGGGCGAGGTGACCGGGTTGAAGACCCTCCCCGAAGCGGACCTGGTGATTGTTTACCTGCCGGCGGTAACTGACTCGGACGCCAAGGGTATACGGGACCTCAGCGACCGGTTCGACCGACCTATTCTTGTCATGACAGAGAGCGACGCGGTCGAAACGGTCAACACCGCGATGCAGGCCGGCGCCCATAGCGTTCTCTGCACGGGAGCGTCATCGGACAGGCTTCGGTCGGCAGCCGTTTCTGCGATCGCCAGTCACGAACGTCTTGATGCTGTTCGTCGACGTGCTGACGAGGCTGAGCGAGCTCTCCAGAACCGAAAGCTCATCGAGCGCGCCAAGGGAATACTCATGCAGCAACGCGGCATCTCCGAAGAGGAGGCTTTGCGCGAACTTCAGCGGACCTCAATGCAGCGTAACGAACCGCTGCCGGAGGTGTCCCGCACCATCATCGCTGCAAAGGAGCTTTTAGGGTGACGCTTCGGCGCCATCCCAGCGGCCAGCCTAATGGCGGGCGGTCGCCACTTCAAACCGTTGCGACCGCTGATGGCGGCGTTCGTGGCATCGGCCGAAGAGGGCCAAACATGGTCAGTCAACAATAACCAAAGCTGGTTGTCTGACCCTGTCAAAGGACAAGATCAAAATGGGTGCACTCAGCAATCCATTCGACCCAAACCAAATCCTCTGGTCGGGCTGCCCATGCGGCCTGCACAGCTCCATGTGGGAGCACCAGCTTGCCGTGGGACAAGCCGAGTTGGAGGAGTCACGCTTCTACTGTGTATCTGCCGGCGAGGAAAACAGCGGCCAAGCAACGAAAAACGTTGAAGTCCAGGTCGCCGATGACGTTCCCGAATGGGAAGACGAGGAAGCCGTCGTTTCGCGCCTCGTTGACAGCGCCGTTATGCATGGCCTGTTCGGCGCAGACACCAACCGCCGCGCATTTCTGCGCGCCGTCGGTACCGGCACCGCTGTCGCTGCAATCTCGCAGTTTTTCCCGCTCGACGATCTCAAGGCGCGCGTGCTTGAAGCCAAGGGCCCACTTGAGAAGACCAAGCTGAAGGTTGGCTTCGTCCCGATCACCTGCGCGACGCCGATCATCATGGCGGCTCCGCTAGGCTTCTACAAAAGGTACGGGCTCGACGTCGACGTCATCAAGACAGCAGGCTGGGCCGTTAGCCGCGACAAATCACTGTCGGGCGAATACGACGCCGCTCACATGCTGACGCCGATGCCGCTCTCCATCACGATGGGTGCAGGCTCGGTTTCAAGACCGTGGACCATGCCAGCCGTTGAGAACATCAACGGTCAGGCCATTACGCTCCACAACAAGCACAAGGACAAGCAGGACCCCAAAATGTGGAAGGGCTTCAAGTTTGCCGTTCCCTTCGAATACTCAATGCATAACTTCCTGCTTCGCTATTATGTCGCCGAAGCTGGTCTCGATCCGGATAAGGACATCCAAATCCGCGTGCTACCGCCGCCGGAGATGGTTGCAAACCTGCGCGCCGAAAACGTCGACGGCTATCTTTCACCGGATCCATTCAACCAACGGGCCGTCTATGACGGTATCGGCTTCATCTACAAGCTCACCAAGGAAATCTGGCCGGGCCACCCTTGCTGCGCGTTTGCGGCGAGCCAGGCATTCATTGATCAAAACCCGAGCACGTTCCTGGCCTTGTTCAGGTCGATCCTGGATGCCACCGCCTACTCGTCAAACAAGGCGAACCGCAAGGAGATTTCGGCGGCCATTTCTCCGAAGAACTACCTCAACCAACCGACCACGGTGGTTGAACAGGTTCTCACCGGACGATTTGCCGACGGCCTTGGCAAGATCCGCAATGAACCCGACCGGATCGACTTCGATCCATTCCCCTATCACTCCATGGCGGTCTGGATCATGACCCAGATGAAGCGTTGGGGATACGTCGAAGGAGAGATCAACTATCAGGCGATCGCTGAGCAGGTCTATCTCGCCACCGACGCGGCCGAGGTCATGAAGGACATGGGTCAGACACCGCCTGAAGCCACGTATCTCAACCACGAGATAATGGGCAAGACCTTCGATCCTTGGAAGCCCGAGGAATACGTCTCGTCGTTCGCGATCAAGCGAACCTAACTTCGCAAAGCCCTTCAATAAATCCTTGGGTCAACACATGACGATGTCGCTGAACGCAAAGGCCTTGGTTCTCTCGCTCGTGCTGCTGCTCGTGTTCTTACTGGGCTGGCATCTATGGGTGGAAGCGCAAAAGGGCCCAGGCGTTGACATGGACCCTGAATACGCCGCGATGTTGGGCATTCAAGCAAAGGGGGGCTCGGCGATGCCCGGGCCCCTCGACGTCGGCAAGTCCATCTGGGAGCACTTGGCGGATCCGTTTTACGACAAGGGCCCGAATGACAAGGGCATTGGAATCCAGCTTGCCTACTCCATCGCTCGCGTTCTGATGGGCTTTACGTTGGCCGCTATCGTCGCCATACCACTCGGTTTCTTCATTGGGATGTCGCCCATCTTCAGCAAGGCGATGGACCCCTTCGTACAGATTTTAAAACCCGTGTCGCCGTTGGCGTGGATGCCGCTGGCCTTGTACACGATCAAGGACTCAAATCTGTCTTCAATATTCGTGATTTTCATATGTTCGATTTGGCCGATGTTGATCAACACGGCCTTCGGCGTCTCCAGTGTCCGGCGAGAGTGGATTAATGTCGCGCGCACGTTGGAGGTGACGAACTCCCGCATGGCGTGGCGCGTCATCCTTCCCGCGGCCGCTCCGACAATCCTGACCGGAATGCGTATCTCCATCGGCATCGCCTGGTTGGTAATTGTTGCCGCCGAAATGCTCGTTGGTGGGACGGGGATTGGTTACTTCGTCTGGAACGAGTGGAACAATCTCTCAATTACCGGCGTCATCAGCGCAATCTTCTTCATAGGAGTCGTGGGAATGCTCTTGGACATGTTGTTGAGCCAGGCGGCCCGAATGGTGGAGTACGCCGAATGAATATGGCCTTCAGCAAAAAGCAATGGGCAGATGCCGAAACAGAAGGATCTGGAATGACAGGTTCGAGACAGATAATCCAGGTCGAGGGCCTGAAGAAGGCTTTTCCAACGCCTGACGGCAAATCTCAGACCGAGATTTTTGGAGATGTTTGGTTCAATGTCGCGAAGGGCGAATTCGTTTGCCTGATCGGCCACTCAGGTTGCGGCAAGACGACTTTGCTCAACATCTTGAGCGGGCTCGACAAGGCGACCGAAGGCGTTGTGCTCGTCGATGAAAAGGAGGTCGTCGGCCCGAGCCTGGATCGTGCCGTTGTGTTTCAGACCCACGCCTTGCTGCCGTGGATGACGACCATGCGGAACATCGCGTTCGCTGTCGAATCCCGTTGGCCGTCTTGGCCAAAGGAAAAGGTACGCCAGCAGTGCCAGAAGTACATTGATCTGGTTCACCTCACAGGTGCAGAGGACAAAAAGCCCGCGCAGCTTTCCGGGGGCATGAAGCAACGAGTCGGCATTGCCCGCGCGTTTTCAATCGAACCCAAGACCCTGCTCATGGACGAGCCTTTTTCTGCGCTCGATGCCCTGACTCGAGGCAGCCTGCAAGAGGAACTGCTGTCCATCTGCCGCACGACCGAGCAGACCTGTTTTATGATTACTCACGATATCGACGAGGCCCTTCTGCTGGCCGATCGGATCGTGCTCATGACCAACGGCCCAGAAGCGCGTGTCTGCGAAATCCTCGAAAATACGCTTCCGAAGGATCGCACGCGCAGCAACATGCACACCCACAAGAACTACTATCCGCTGCGCAATCACCTCATCGAATTCCTGGTCAATCGGTCGAAGCAATTCAAAGAGGAGGTTTCCTCATCCTCTTACGATCCCAAACATCCACCCGTGGTGCGCCCAGCGGCTGAAGACGATAGCAAAAAGCCGGAATTGAAAGAGGTCTCCGTATCCTAAAGCTTGCAGGCGCGCCGCTCTTGCAGGGCGGTGACGTCTACGCAGGTCAGACAGCGATCAGTTGTGTCGAGGAGTTTGAAGTGAGTCGAATAAGCGAAAAACGTGTAATTGCGTGCTGGAGGACGTAGATGAGTGAGGCAGTACAGCTAGCAACGAAGGTGCCCGTGACGTTGCTGACCGGATACCTGGGAGCTGGAAAGACAACCCTGCTAAACAGGATTTTGAGCGAGGATCACGGCAAGAAGTACGCCGTCATTGTCAACGAGTTCGGCGAAGAGGGAATCGACAACGACCTGGTCATCGACGCCGACGAAGAAATCTTCGAAATGAACAACGGATGCATCTGCTGCACCGTCCGAGGCGATTTGATCCGTATTTTGGGCGGCCTCTTGAAGAGAGCCGATCAACTTGACGGGATCCTCATTGAAACAACCGGACTGGCTGACCCAAGCCCAGTAATCCAGACCTTCTTTGTCGACGACGACTTGCGGGATCGGTTGGCGCTTGATTCTATTGTCTCGATGGTCGATGCCAAGCATTTCCTTGACACCGTCGACAATGAGCATGAGTGCGAGGAGCAGGTCGCGTTCGCTGACATCATCTTGCTCAACAAGACCGATCTAGTCGACGAGGACGGCCAGTCCGCGGTTGAGAAGAAGATCCGCCAGCTCAATCAGTTCGCGAAGGTCCACAAGACGCAGAAGGCCGGGATCGACCTCAACCAAGTGCTCTCGCGCGGTTCCTTCGATCTAAAAAGGCTCATCGAGATCGAACCCGGGTTCCTTGAAGAAAACCCCGATGATCACGAGCATGATGATTCGATCGTGTCGGTGTCCCTGAGAACCAGCAAACCGGTTCAACCCGATAAATTCTCCAGTTGGATGCGGGAGTTTATCCGCGATCGCGGCGTCGACGTCCTGCGGACCAAGGGCATTCTGGCGCTCGACGGTCAGGAGCAACGTTATGTCTTCCAGGGCGTCCATATGGTGATGGATAGCGACTGGGGGAAAGCCTGGCAGCCGGAAGAAAAGCGCGAGAGCCGGCTTGTGTTCATCGGCCGCAATTTGAATGCAACCGAGCTGGAGAACGCCTTCACGGCGTGCACCTCGACATGAATGTTCAAGTAACCGATGATCCGCGCGCAATCGGTGTCGAGGTCCTCTCACCGCTCGTGCAATCACAGCAACTGGACCTTCCAGCGAATGCCACGGATTGTGCATTTTCGAGCTGCGGCACGATCTGCGCCGTGAGCCTCGGCGATGGCTCTATCAGCCTCTTCGAGATCAGCGATAGCGAGAATTCCGCGGCGCCGAAGGTAACCACCGTCAACGACAAGCTGCATCACGTGGCTGCCGTCGGCATTCAATCGCTTGGCAGCGATTTTGTCTCCATCGGCCAGGATGGTCGCGCCGTCTGGATTGATTCTAGCGCACCTGAGAACTCTCGGATCCTGTTTGAGTTTCCGGGCGCCTGGATAGAGTCCATTGCAGTCAGTGAGGACAGTGGCCTCATTGCGCTTGCTTCAGGTCATCGTTGCGTCGTCGTCGATCGTCAAGGCGATGTCCATCTTGACGCCGATGTTGGCTCGACGATCTCCGATCTCGCCTTTGACGCGGTCGGCCGGCGACTTGCCATCAGCCGCTATGACGGCGTAACGACTGCCACGCCGGCAACCGGTGAACTCGACCTGCAGCTGGACTGGAAGGGGTCTCACACCGGCGTAAGCTGGTCCCCGTCAGGCCGCTACATTGTCACTGCGACACAGGAAAAAGAGCTGCATGTTTGGGACCTCGTAACCCTGCAGGACTTTCGCATTGGGGGTTACCCGCGCAAATGCCACCAGATGGTATGGTCCGCGAAAGACGAAATCCTCGCCTGTTCCGGCGCCGACGTCATCACCGCTTGGTCCTTTGCGGGCACCGGGCCGGCCGGTCGCCCGCCGGTTGAGATCGGGTTTGTCTTTGGTGGCACCGTCTCAGCGGTCGCCGCGCATCCCGAAAAGCCCCTCATCGCAGGCGGATTCAGCACCGGCAATGTGCTTGTCGGCGCGACCGGCAAGGGTGAGGCAGTGGTCGCCAAGGCCGCCGGTGGCTCGCCAGTCACCTGCCTTGCCTGGTCGCCAACCGGCACGCACTTGGTCGCCGGCAACGAAGCCGGTGGCGCCACGCTTTTCACGCTAGCCGACGACCTTAAGGTGAAATGATACCATGTCGCGTCCCGATCTATTGGGCGGATTCGGTCCGCCAAAAGCCGACCGCTCCGCAGCGACGCGGGCGTTGAAAGACCTGGTCAGGAAGGCATTTGACCTCGAGCCGGAGGCTCCTGTCTTCGTCGCTGAGGTCGCCTGCGGAGAGATCGACTGCCCCGACACGGAAACCGTCGTTGCCATTTACCGCGGCGAGCAGCGCTTCGAATACCGCTTTGCCACAGCCATTGCGGATGTCACCGGGGCCGACCTTGTCAAGGCCGCCAACACGTCTGGGTGAGTAACGAATGGGCAGCGTAATTAAGACACCAATGCCACCTGACAATCGACCCGCAAAGCCACTCCGCCTGCCGCTGCGGAATGGACCTGGCGCACAGGCGGAAGGCTCCGTCCTGAAGGCGTTTCGCGATCGGCAAAGTGGTGTTCGTGCAAATCGAAAAATCACAAATGGAAATGAAGCAAATGCCGTGCTGACCAAAGTTACGGCGCGTGAACAGCAAGGAGCAAAGACAATGACTCGCGAGCAACTGACCGAGAAAATCCTGGACATCAAGCGTGAGAAAGGATGGTCCTGGAAGCAAATCACCGATGAGATCGGTGGCATCAGCCCGGTGCTTATTGTCGGCGCCCTGCTCGGACAACATAAGCTCGTCAAACCCTTGGCCGCGAAAGCTGGCGCGCTGTTCGGCCTCTCAGAAAGTGAGACGCGCATGCTCAACGAAGTGCCTATGCGCGGAATCCCGATGCCGCCAACAGACCCGCTCATTTATCGCTTCTACGAGCTGGTAATGGTCAACGGTCCCGCTTGGAAGGCGCTCATCGAAGAGGAGTTCGGCGACGGCATTATGTCGGCAATCGACTTCGATTTCGAAATGGAACGCGAGCCGGACCCGAAAGGGGACCGCGTTCGCATCGGCATGTCCGGCAAGTTCCTCCCCTACAAGTACTTCGGCGCGGAGCAAGGCATCCCATCTCTTGGCCTCAAGGAAGACTGAGGCGAGCACCAAGTCGCTTGCGAAAGCAGCGCATGGTGCGTTGTGAAACGATGTCGACCGCCGTCGCCATACCCAGTGGCGGCGGTCTTGGAATTGCGAACAGGCCTTGAATCAATTCGATTGCGGGAGGACGCCATGACCACCGAAGAATCCCGGCCGCCGTTGCCGCCCTTCACAGCTGAGACGGCGATCGCAAAGGTGCGTAAAGCAGAGGATGCCTGGAACACGCGGGACCCCGAGCGCGTCGCCGCCGCTTATACGGTCGATAGCCGCTGGCGAAACCGCGCTGAATTCCCTGTCGGCCGGCAGGAGATACAGGAGTTCCTCACTCGGAAGTGGGCCCGTGAGCTCGACTACCGCCTGATTAAGGAGCTCTGGACATTTGGTGGCAACAGGATCGCAGTCCGCTTCGCTTACGAGTGGCATGACGATGCCGGAAACTGGTACCGCTCCTATGGCAACGAAAACTGGGAATTCGACGAACACGGGCTGATGCAACGGCGCTTCGCGAGCATCAACGACCTTCCCATCAAGGAATCGGAGCGCAAGTACCATTGGCCACAAGGGCCACGCCCCGCTGATCATCCGGGCCTTTCGGAGCTTGGCCTTTAAGTCAGACGCCGTTACGAAACGTCCGCACTGTGGACTTTGCGAACATTGGCGATGTGCGCCAAGTTCGGCGTCTAGACGTCCGCTTTCATGGGCGAAGCGGAACACGCCTGAGCCGCGATCATCAGGCCGCACTTATGTCCGCTATGATCAATAAGCGGACGTATCACGTTGCGTGTACTCCGCTCAGACTGACGACGCCCACAAGATCGTCTCAGAGCGAGCCAATCATCGGGTCGTTGCTAGATTGGAGGGGCGGACGACCCTGCTGAGCGTTCCAGTACGTTCCAGTAGTTCGTCCGACCAGCAGGTTGAGCACTCGGAATGCTATTCTGGCTTGCTGTAGTAAGGCTCACGATGCGGAAATTTCCCGATCATCTTTTCATGCATTCGTTGGATGTCATCGAATGGTACCCAGGCCCATAGCATGTTCACCATGACGCCATGCTCCTCGCGTGGGTCTTTATAGATGTCGAAGAAGGCCTTGCCCGGCAGTCCGCCATGACCGGCGGCAATGTGGCGCTTGAACTGGCCCACACGTACGGCACCCAGTTTGGCACCCGAATAGTGGAACATGTACTTGCGACGGCTCGGTGTGCTGTTCACCAGGAAGCTCGACTGGTCGATGCCGTCAACGATGCGATCCGTTGGGATGGCGTCCATGACGCCAGCTAGCCGTGCGGCAGTGGTGTACATGTCGGTGACGTGAAGCATCTCTGCCTTAGTCTGCATTTCCCCGATCACACCGGGCCACCAGGCCACCGCAGGAACCCGTACTCCGCCCTCAAGCACGTCCCCCTTGCCGCCACGCAGGCCGGTGTAAGAGGATTCGGGGAACAAGTCGTACATCGGGCCATTATCGCTCATCCACACCACGAGCGTGTTCTCGGCGATCCCGAGGTCCTTGAGCCTCTTCATCAGCTGGCCGATGTAATGGTCATGCTCCATCATCTGATCGGCGTTGTGGGTGCCTTGGGGGGCCTTGCCTTCCCAATCAGGATGAGAAGTGAATTGGCTCATCAGGTGCGACGCATAATATATGAAAAACGGCTTGTCGCTCTTGGCGTTTCGCTCGACGAAATCCATGACACGCGCGAACGTCTCTTCTTCAAATCTAGTATAGGATTCCGCGTTTAATGGACCGACTTCGACCGACTTCTCACCCTTTTTCCCTTCGAGCTTGCCTCGGAGAGGAGCCCGGAAGAAGAAATCCGGCACGTCGGCGTAGTTATTCCACATGACGCGCTCTGTGGGTGTGTTCCACGCCCAAGGCGCGGCGTTGTAAAGACCGAAGAAAGCCTCGTCGAAGCCTTGGTGGTGAGGCAACGTTTCTTCGCCATCACCCAGGTGCCATTTTCCATACATTGCCGTCGCATAGCCTGCGTCAGAGAGCAGTTCTGCGATAGTCACCTCTTCCGGAGAGAGTCCTGCCGGATTGCCTGGGAAGATCACGTCGGTCAGTCCTGTTCGAACGGGGTGCCTCCCGGTCATAAGGGCCACGCGCGTGGGCGTACAGGATGGCTCGGCATAGAAACCGTTCAGCAGCATCCCTTCATGGGCCAACCGATCGAGGTTTGGCGTCGGCATGCCGCGGGTCGCTCCACCACCTTGAACGCCTAGTTCGCCATCGCCAATGTCGTCGGTTAGTATGTAAATGATATTTGGCTTCTTCCCGAACCGCTTCTCCAACTCTTCAAGCTTGGCATCGATGGCTACATCTTCCTGAGCCCAGGTCTCACCGTTCTCCTTCTTCAATTCGTAAAATGGGGCGTCGAACTGCTGGGCGAAAGCACTGCCGGTTGACGCGAGGGTTACTAAAACCAATGCATTGGCTATCTTCATTATCCAATGACTACACATCTCTAATAACTCCATGGTTTGGCCCAGGCATAGCTGGCGGTGGAGCCAGCTTTTGAGCAACCGATATAGTTCCGGATTTTTGGCTGATCGACACAAGACTTTGACGTGTGCAGGACTTCACCATATACTACTCTACGGCACCCATAGAGGTCTCTATGTCAAGAGCGAAGCGGATAGATCGGCAACAAAAACCTGCGGCGACGCGCGAGGACTGGATCACGATGGCGCTCGTGATGTTGCGAGAGCGTGGAGTCGACGGGATCAAAGTCGTGACGATAGCGAAGCGTCTGGGACTCACCAGCGGCAGCTTCTATTGGCATTTTGAGAATGTCCAAGACCTGCTTAATGAGGTCCTCAGCTACTGGGAGCATCATCTCACAGACGATATTATAACTGCGGCTCGAAACTTCTCGGGACCGCCTGAGGAGCGGATTCTCGACCTAATGCTCCAGGTTATCCAGGAAGATGCCACCATGTACGATCAGGCGATCGCAGTCTGGGCGAACAGCAATAAGGCAGCGCGAACCGTGTATCGTCGAACCATCAAAAAGCGGTTTCAGTTCGCTCAATGGATGTTCGAGCAGGTCGGATTTCCGGAGGATGACGCCCGCACGCGCGGTCGGCTTTTTGTCACTGCGCTAATGGGCGAGTCTTCAAGTAACCTAAAAGCCGATCCCCAATGGGAGCAGATCATAAAACGAGAGCATGCATTACTTACAGCCCGTTACTGACAGTATGTCTGCTGTAGATCACCAGCCGACATTTGACGACTGGTTTTCAAGTGTCCGCACTGTGGACAAAGCCGACATTGGAGGGCTTTCTCTACGCCGCAACCACGGCAAGCACCCAGCACTGACGAAGATCAGCGCGTTTCATTGCATCCGGGACCATCCCACTTTTTTGCCTGGCGTCGTCACCGTCTAAATCTGGTACTCCAGTTGAGTGCACGTTAGGTTGGCGTCGTGAACGACGAAGTAGAACCGGTGGGCTTCAGATGCAAACTGTATTCATCCGACTGACATGTCTTTTGAGCTGTGCGCTTGTTGCGCTTGGAACGACCTCGCTGAGAGCGTTTTCTGCGGACGTAATGAACCGACCTTCCGCAGTCGAGGGCCATGCGTTGGCTCGAAAACTGTGCATGGGTTGCCATATCGTCGATGACAGCGACGATGCTGTTGCACAGGTGGGGCCTCCATCATTTGCCAGCATAGCAAACAAATCAGGGCAAACGGCCGATCGCATTAAGGGTGCTATGATCCAGCCGCACCCGCCAATGCCGGATATGCAGCTTTCAAATCAAGAGATGCTCGACATCATTGCCTACCTTGAAAGCCTGAGAACCAACAAGCAAGCCCCCTCGCTGTCGCCGCCAAAAAACGACAGCAAGCCGAAATTGCCAAAGCCGGGCTAGGCGCCAGCCATACTTTGTTGGCAAGCGTCCGGCGCAGTTCATAGCGAACCTGTCAGACCCTGGCGGGATGCTGGCGGCCTTTTGGACTCATTCGGTAACATCGGGCCTGCTTGCTACGTACGGTGGAGAGCTGTCGTGCCAAATCGTGATTTTTCCAAAAGACCGTACCGCGATATGCTGATGCGCTGAGGAAATTCGACGTGAGTGAGTAAAGCCAATGAAAGCCCTTGGAGCAATCGGAATTCTGGTCCTTCTGGCCGCGATCGCCGTCGCGACCTATCTTTTTTCAGGCTACTATAATGTGGCCGCTCGGGAGCCCGACCCCGGCGCAGTCTCCTGGGCGTTGATCAACATTCGCCAGGCTTCGATCAAACAGCGGGCGCCGAAGGAGGTCCCCGTCTCCCTAGACGACAGCGCCGTCATTCAGGAAGGGGCCAAGGCCTTCTCGCAGAATTCCTGCGCAACTTGCCACGGCGCACCTGGAGTGAAATGGGCGAAGTTTTCAGAAGGCATGCGCCCCTATGCGGCAGACCTCAAGAAGACGGCGAAGAACCGTTCCGCAGGGGAGATTTTCTGGATCGTCAAGAACGGCATAAACATGACCGGCATGCCAAGCTTCGCGCTACTGAATGTCAGCGACGAGGACATCTGGAACATCGCTGCGTTCATCAAGAACGTGGCTAATGTCTCGCCCGACGATTACAAGTCTTGGACCGAGCCGGCCAGTCCCGAACCGATGGGCATGGAACCGGCCACCCCGTGAGTTGATCAAAGGCTACCGAACAGCGCGTGGACTCCGAAGATTGTGAAGAGCGTGCTTTCTGGATAGAGGCACCCGCGGAATTTAGAGCCATCGCACGCGATTATGGACCAGCAGCTGTCGCACATGGCCTGCTCCCCTGCAACGGTACCAATCTGATCGAGCGAATCCGGCGCGTTCGAACCTCGGATGAGGAGACAATGGAATGGCACGGACGCAGGACCCGACAGAACAGAGTAGCGGGCGGGTACCGTTGCAGGGGAGCAGGCCAGAGGGCGACACCCACCTCCGTTCGAAATACTAGCTCGCCTCCAGCGGACGCGCCAGAGGCG
>JARFQY010000119.1 GCA_029287535.1 Filomicrobium sp. | reverse complement strand
CCGGGCCAACGACGACTGCGTCGCGTTCCTGCAATGGGCGCTGCCCCGTCTGGCGTTGAACTGGCCTGGGTTCCGCAGGGCGCGGCGGCAGGTATGCAGACGCCTGAAACGGCGGATGCAGAGTCTCGGCCTCTCCGATTTTGCCGCTTACCGCGCGCACGTCCGCGCATATCCGGAAGAGTGGGCCATTATCGACGGCTTCTGCCGCATTACGATCTCGCGTTTTCTGCGCGACAAGGGGATTTTCGCCGCATTGGGCGCGAGCGTGTTACCTGCCATGGCCCAACGCGCCAGTGCAGAAGGACGGGGCGTTGCCGCTTGGTCGGCTGGCTGCGCGTCGGGCGAGGAGGCGTATTCCCTCAAGATCGTCTGGGAGCAGTGCGTCGCGCCAGGCATGCCCGCTGTCGCCTTTCAGCGCGTCGTACGACACGGTTATGGGCCGGAGCGTGAGATCCGGACCGGCATCGACCCCCTCGCCGTGCGCGACCGCACGATCGGATCAAAAGGCTGTCTCTCGAACAAAACCGCCTTGGCGATGGTCTTCAAGCTTATCGAAGCTGCCGAGGAGCTGACGCCACCTCGAGGGGGCGAACCAGTTGCCGAAGGTCGTGCTCGGTGCCAAGATCAGCGACGGCTTGGAGGTGGCAACACGTACCGAACGTCAGCCGAAGCCGCCGCCTGATCCGTCAGGTCGTCATCAAGAATTGGCGATAGCCCATAAAACAACCGGCAGGATTCGCCATGTTCAGAAGAGTTTTGGTCGCCGTTGATGGCTCCGCACAATCTAAACGCGCGGTTGCTTACGGCGCCAAAATCGCGGCCCAAAATGAAGCAGAGGTCGTCCTTTTGCACGTCATGCGCCATCTCGGTAGCGACCGAGTGCCCCCGGACCTCAAAAATTTAGAGCACTTGGAGCATGTCCGCCTGACAGAGGCGGACATGCTGCGCAGCGTTGCCGAGGCTGTCGTAAATGAAGCGCAGGATCTGGCTGAGCAGCAAGGCGCCAACAAGGTTCAGCGGGTTATCGAGGACGGCGATCCGGCGACACAAATTCTAGAATACTGCAAGGCACATGAAGTCGACCTGATCGTTATTGGCCGACGCGGGCTTGGTGGGCTTGCAGGTTTGCTATTGGGCAGCGTTTCCCAAAAGGTCAGCCACTCTGCGCCGTGTGCCTGTCTATTGCCCCCGGCGCAATGATCCTGAGTAGGTCAGACCGATCACCAGGAGTATATGCACTCGCCGAGCATGCGCGATCGGCCGACTTTCCCAGAATGCCCATTTCTATGATTCCCCGTCTTTCAGGAGTAGGCAGTGTACAGCAAGATCCTAGTGGCAACAGATGGTTCGGAGCTGGCGACCCAAGCCGTGAAAACCGGCGTCCAGCTTGCAAGCGAGCTGAAGGCCAGCCTGACGATCGTTTCGGTGACGGAACCTCTTCCTCCGATTGATGCGGCGGCTCAAGCCGAGATTGGGGTTAAGGATCCATTCGCCAAATACGAGCAGGTGGTAGAGCGCGGAGCTTTGCAATCGCTCGCTGTCGCTCAACAGTTGGCAACCGAGGCTGGGGTTGATTGTGAAACGATCCACGTCAAGGACAGCTATCCAGCGATCGGCATTGTGCAGACGGCTGAGACCTGCAGTGCTGATCTTATCGTCATGGCATCGCACGGTCGCCGAGGGCTTACGAAGCTGCTTCTCGGTAGTGTCACCAACGAAGTACTCGTAAAGAGTAAAGTTCCGGTGCTGGTTTGCCGGTAGAGACTGAGACCCTGAAGCATGAAGCTCTGCCGATCTGGTCACGATTAGGACGTTCGGCCTAACGGGGACCGGCCAAGACGACCGTATCTGGCCCTCGTTCCCACCGGCCGCTCGCTGACCGAGTCGTCCGGTACCAGCGCTGGGCGTGGTCTGGGTGATCCTCAGTCGAAGAGGAACACTCCGCAACATTGAGATCCACGCCTCATGTCAGCTTGCCGCTATGGATCTTTTCTAAAACCTCTTCGGTAACCGGATGAGTGAAGGTGTGGAACTGGATCGGCAATCAATACGTAAGGAAATGACGACCGACCGAAATCATGAGCCTTTTCATGCGATAGAAGCTGAAGATGTCCTCAGGAGACTGGGGACATCTCACCAGGGCCTGGATGGTGAAGAGGTTGCTTGCCGTCTCGAAAAGCACGGTGCCAACAGCCTTCCCGAGCCACCTAAGCTCAGTCCGTTTCTACGGTTCCTGTCACATTTCCATAACCTGCTTATCTATGTGCTGATTGCTTCCGCCGCAGTGACTGCCGCGCTCGGGCACGTCGTCGATACAGGCGTCATCCTCGCGGTGGTGGTCGTCAACGCCGTGATCGGCTACATACAGGAAGGTCGCGCGGAACAGGCGATGGAGGCGATCCGGAATATGTTGTCGCCGCATGCCGCCGTGCTTCGCGGAGGACAACGCCAGAGCGTGGATGCGGCACATCTGGTGCCCGGCGACATTGTGTTAGTGGAAGCTGGCGATCGCGTAGCGGCCGATTTGCGACTTGTCGCAGCACGCGGTCTCAAGGCGGAGGAAGCGATACTGACCGGCGAGTCGGTACCCGTCGAAAAGAGCACTACCCCAGTTCCTTCTGATGTCTCGCTTGGCGACCGGCGCTCGATGTTATTCAGCGGCACTATGGTTGTCGCCGGCGCGGGACGCGGCGTCGTCGTGGCGACCGGAAGGCGCACTCAGATCGGTTCGATCAGCGGCATGCTCTCCAGTATCGAAACGTTGACCACGCCGCTTGTGCGCCAGATGGATGTCTTTGCCCGTTGGCTCACCGTGTTCATCCTGATTATTGCCGCAAGCCTGCTGGCCTACGGTTACTATGTGGGTCACATGTCTTTCAGCGAACTCTTCATGGCTGTTGTGGGCCTGTCAGTCGCTGCAATTCCCGAAGGCCTCCCTGCGGTCTTGACGATTACGCTGGCGATCGGGGTCCAGGCCATGGCCGGGCGCAACGCCATCGTGCGCTGCTTGCCCGCGATCGAAACGCTCGGGTCCGTGTCGGTCATCTGTTCGGACAAGACCGGCACGCTCACTCGTAACGAGATGCTGGCGGCAACACTCGCAGCCGCTGAGCATATCTACTCTATTGGTGGTGAGGGTTATTCACCCGAAGGCGCGATCCGATGGCGTGATGCGGACGTCAACCCCAATGAACATGCCATTCTGATGGAGTTTGCCCGCGCGGGAGGTCTGTGCAATGACGCCGTGCTGAATCGTATGGGTGACGGCTGGCGCGCCGACGGTGATCCGATGGAAGGTGCGTTGATCGCCTTGGCTGGAAAAATCACGGGCGAGGGGCCTGCGCCTTTTCGCTCCTGGATACGTACCGACGCAATCCCGTTTGATGCCGAGCATCGCTACATGGCGGTGCTGCATCACGATTACGAGGGCCACGCCTTCATTCACGTCAAGGGGGCTCCGGAAGTGGTGCTCTCGATGTGCGCTGACCAACGGGCTGCCGACGGTAGCGCCGAGCTACTTGATCCCGACCACTGGCACGAGATGCTTGAAAGCATGGCTTCGGAAGGACAGCGGGTCATCGCGGTCGCGACCCGCGCCGTCGCGCTGGAGCATACGGTGCTGAACAGCTCCGATCTCGACGGACAGCTGACGCTGATCGGTTTGATCGGACTCATTGACCCGCCCCGGCCTGAGGCGATCGACGCAGTCGCCGAATGTCATGCAGCCGGAATACGAGTCAAGATGATCACAGGCGATCATGCGGCTACGGCACGCGCCATCGCTGCCCTGATCGGTCTAAAGAATACGGATCGTGTACTTACCGGTGCCGAGATCGAGGCGATGGATGATTCGTCCTTGGCGAGTATGGCGGCCGATACAGACATTTTTGCGCGGACATCGCCCGGCCATAAGCTGCGCCTCGTCAGCGCGCTGCAGTCGCGCGGCCTGACGGTGGCAATGACCGGCGACGGCGTCAACGATGCGCCGGCCTTGAAACGCGCCGATGCCGGCATTGCAATGGGGTTGAAAGGGAGCGAGGCGGCCAAGGAAGCAGCGGAGTTCGTCCTCGCCGACGACAACTTTGTCTCGATTGCTGCAGCAGTCCGCGAGGGCCGAACGGTCTATGACAATATTAAGAAGGTCATCAGCTGGACGCTTCCGACTAATGCGGGCGAGGCGATGACGATCGTTGTCGCGCTGTTTGCCGGTATGGCGCTCCCGATCACGGCCGTGCAAATCCTCTGGGTCAACCTGATCACAGCCATCACGCTTGGCCTTGCACTAGCTTTCGAGTCAACGGAGCTTGGCACCATGCGACGGCCTCCGCGGCCGCGCAGCGAACCATTACTAACGGGCGATTTGATCTGGCACGTTGTTCTAGTCTCCAGCCTGTTCCTGCTCGCGGTGTTCGGGATCTTCACCTATGCAACCGATCGAGGTTATCCGCTTGCGCTTGCCCAGACGATGGCAATGAACATGCTTGTTGTCCTGGAGATCTTTCATCTTTTCTTCATCCGCAACATCCATGGCACATCGCTGACCTGGGATGCCGTACGA
Source organism: Filomicrobium sp. (assembly GCA_029287535.1). Classification (GTDB taxonomy): domain Bacteria; phylum Pseudomonadota; class Alphaproteobacteria; order Rhizobiales; family Hyphomicrobiaceae; genus Filomicrobium. The sequence goes on along the minus strand of JARFQY010000119.1, from coordinate 417 downwards.
GGAACGCGGGTCGTATGGGCCTGCGTGCTTGGCGTGACCACAGCGCAGTTCGTGATCACCTACCTGCCGCCCTTTCAGGTTGTATTTGGAACGCAGACCGTATCGTTCTTCGACGGCGTCTTGATGGTCGCCGTCGGCGTTGTGTTCTTCGCTTTGATCGAGACGGAAAAGCAGATGCGGCTCGCGTTCCGGAATTCTCGAGCCTGATCGTTACTTAATCGGCGCGCTGAGGAATCTCGTCGACGCCACACCGATCGCCAAAGACCATGTCGGCACCTGGCCGTGCGCCCCGAAGGCGCGAACCATCAGTGAGGGAGGGTCTCACACGGATAATTGTCGATAGGTCCGGTAGCTGACGAGCGGCTTTGTCGGGTAACCGTCAGGGCTGAAGCCTCGTGACAAAGGTCGCCTTGGGCG
>JARFQY010000040.1 GCA_029287535.1 Filomicrobium sp. | reverse complement strand
GTCTCTGTACTTTCGCCAAGTTCGTTCAAAAAGGCTTTGGCATCTCTTAGGTCAACTGTCTCGAAGCCTTCAGTAAACCATGCAAGCGTATCGCTCAGTAGCTTGCGGGCGTCGCCTGTCTTACCCTGGTGCTTCCATAGTCGAGCAAGGCTCAAAACTGCGCGCAGCTCTAGTGACTTCGCGTGCTGGCGATCGGCGATCTCAAGTGCGCGCTGAAAACAAGCTTCCGCTTCAGCTGGATCACTAGGTGACTTAATGAGCAACAACTCCCCATTGAGCCGCAGCAGCTCGGCCTCATAGTAGTGCTCCCCGGTTTTCTCCGCGATTGCCAGGGCTTCGACCAGTACGCTTAGTCCATCTTCTGGCTGTCCCGCTTTTTTGTGCGCCTCAACGAGCGAGGTCAGCAGATGCGGCAATTGAAACGCTGCACCGGTGGCTCGGTAGCGTTCCAGTCCCTGACGAATGTCCTTTATTCCTTCTTCAGCTCTTCCTTCGTTCACCAACGCCCAGCCACGCATGATCGGTCCAACACCGAGTACAAGTGCAAAGCCATGCTCAGTCGCCAGTTTGATGGCAACCTCAATCCGCTCGCGCAGTACGTCCCACTGACCTGTAAACTGACGTACGAGGCTGTCCCAATAAAGCGAACGAGCTTGCGTATAAAGATTGGCGACCTGTCTTGCGAGAGGCTGCGCTTCATCGGCTCTCTTCAGCGCCTGATCAGGGTAGCCGAGCAACCATAACGTCCAAGCCAAATACTTTAGGCAACACACACAGGGATCTAGACCCCCATACGTTGCACCCAGCCCTTTGTGCTGATCGGGGTCATACGCGTTTATGGCTTTCTCGAGATGCTCGCGGGCCACGAGCAGGTCACCGCAGTAAAATGTGCTTAGCCCAGCCGCAAAGTCCGCCTCGAGTGCAAGCTCTGGATCGCCAGTGGTTTGCGCCACGCTAAGAATCTGTTTTGTCAGCTCGATCGCAGACTCATGCTCGGCCCGCACCATATGGTACATCCATAAACCCCATAGGACCGGGAAAAGATGCGTTATGTCCTTGAGCTCTTGGCAGAGCTCTCGGGCTCTTAGGTATGCTTTGCTCACAGCTGGAGCGGCATAGCCCTTTGTAGCCATTAGGGCGGGCCCCAGACTGGTCAGCAGAGTCAGTTCTAGTCTGGCCCGCTCTGTAGTTTCGGGGAGAGTAAGGAGTACACCGAGACCTTTCTCGAGGTGGCCCACCGCTTCCTGATCTGCAAAGCGATTGACGGCAAGTTGGCCGGCCTTTAGCCAATATTCAACCGCCGTTTGAGGAGAGTTAGCCTCAGTGTGGTGGTGAGCCAATAACTCCGGCTGGTTCTTCACTGTATCTGGAAAACGTGTTTCCAGAATGTCTGCCACTTGGCGGTGACATTGCTCTCGGGTTCGCTTGAGCAGCGACTGATAGGCTGCATCCTGGATGAGCGCGTGCTTAAAGATGTACTTTGCCCGTGGCGGGAGCCCCCGTTGATACAGAAGCTCGGCCTCAACAAGTTGTCTTAACCCCTCCTCGAGGCGGGAATCATCCATCGGCGCAATGGCCCTGAGCATATCGTAGTCAAACTCGCGTCCGATCACGGCACCAAGCTGAGCCACCTCGCGCAACTTCGGCAACCGATCAAGCCGAGCCGACAGGGACTCCTGGAGGGTGGCCGGGATCGCGACAGCCGAGAGTGGGCCGGTCAATTCGTAGCGATTAGCTTCTTCCCGGAGCAGACCGGATCCCAAGATCGCCTTGGTTAGTTCCTCGGCATACAGAGGAACTCCATCGCTCTTCTCGACAATATGCCGAACTACTTCAGCGGGGAGCGCCTTACCACCCGCTAGACGGCTGACTATCGCCTCAATATCCGGCTCATCAAGACGACTTAAGGTAATCGGGGTCATATGTGAACGTGTTGGCCACGGCGGGACAAACGCAGGGCGAAACGTGAGCACGATGAATATGGGTGCCGTAGCGGCTTGGTCCATGAGCAGGCCGAGAAGTTCGAGCGTCGTTGGGTCTGCCCAGTGGAGGTCGTCCCATACTTGGAATGTCGGCCGTCGTTCAGCTTCCTCAAGCGCCCAACGAACCAGCATGTCAAGGGTTTGCTGCTTTTGCTGTTGGGGCGTCAAGTTCAAGGGGTGATAACGCCCAGCAGGTAGTTCCAGAGAGAGCAACGCGGCAAATAGCGGTACGACTTCTCCAAGGTCCCAGTCATAATTCGCGAGCAAGTGTTCGAGCTTCGCTAGATGCGTGTACGGAGAATCTCCAACCTCCCATTGGGACATTCGCTTGATATTTTCGATTACGGGATAGAGCGTGCTGTTGGTGTAGTAAGGAGAAAATCGGAAAGTGGTACGAGAAAACCCATCTTTCTTAATCCGGCCACCCACCATTTCGGCCAAAGCGGATTTTCCGATGCCGGCCTGTCCGCTGATCAGGACCGCCTGACCGTGGCGATCCTTGCTCTGCGCCCAGCGACGCTCAAGCAGGCCGATCTCTTCGTCGCGGCCGAATAGCTGGACGTTCTCTGTCGCACTGCTTTCTTTTACCTCTGTTTGGTCCTCGGCGACTCCAATTACACGCCATGAATGCATAGGCTCGGACACGCCTTTTAGCTCAAGCTCGCCGAGGTCCTCGCATCTAAAGGCCGTTTCGACAAGCGTGTGCGTCGCGGGGCCAATAACTATGGTGTTCGGCTCTGCGGCAGCCTGCAAGCGCGCCGCAATGTTCGGCGTTTCACCAATGCCCGTCGTCTCCTTCGGAGAATCGTCACCAATTCTTTCGCCTACCACGACGAGGCCGGTAGCGATGCCAATCCGCACGCTAGGCTTGATTTCACGGCCGCGCTCTAGTTCGAATTCAGCTAATGCGTCAATGATACCCAGACCAGATAAGACAGCTCGCTCGGCGTCATTCTCATGGGCCTTGGGATAACCGAAATAGACAAGGATGCCGTCACCCAGGAACTGGGCTATATGACCATCGAATGACTTTATTACCTTGGCGCACAGCGCTTGGACGCCATGGATGATCTCCTGAAGGTCTTCCGGATCTAATTGGGTGGACAGAGCGGTCGATCCGACAAGATCACAAAACATAACAGTCAACTGCCGACGACTCTCGGTCGGTGCAATCTCGGTCGGCGGATCTGCCGGCTGCGGTCGTTCGATTGTTCTTGGAAGCGCGCGCACTTCACCCGCTTTGGATGTCGTAGGACGCTCCTGCACGGTAATCTCGGGTGGTTCGTTCCAGATCAGGACGCCATCTTCATCCTCAATCGCACACCGCTTGGCGCTCACAAGTTCGAACTTCAAATCTTCTAAGCACGCATCATCTAGTTCAAAAAGCCGGGCAAGTGCGCGGCAAGAGATGCGCTTCTCTCGATGAAGCAGCGCCGTCGTCAGCGTAACGAGCTCAAGAAACCCCATCGTGGACTCCTTGATTGACGCCAAAAATGGATTCTTTAGGAAGAGAATTGCCGCTCGCCCCAAGAACTCGGCCCGCGTATTCACTGCAAAGCGATGGGATCAGTCGGCTTCTTGCGGAATGGGCTCTGAGGGCGGCACACATCACCCCTTTTGCTTCCTCAGAGTAAGGAGGCGCCGTATCGAGGCAAATGGATGGGACCACCAACATAGCCTTGGTCTCCTTCCCGCACGCACAAACTTATTATAGTGCACGTCTTGAGCGAGATAACAAAAGATTATTGCAGTAGGAAATCGAGCAACGGCACACTTGTTTTGTGGGGCGGACAAGATCTCGTCGGCTTGCACAATCGAAATGCAAGGCTATCCGAAAGTAAGCCCTGCTCAGATCGCTCGTGCGCACCAAAAAAATGGGGTCAACCTATTCGCCAGTTGCCTCGTGGACCAACGAAGCCAGTCGATCTATATCCTTGATTAGTAGTGTATCGTCACGACGTTCGAGGATACCAATCTTCGAAAGACGAGTGAGTTCGCGCGTAACGGCCTCGCGGTGAGTGCTAACGCGGCTGGCGATTTCTTGGTGAGTAGGCGCGGGAACAACGTGTGTGCCTTTGCTATCGCGCGGCACTAAACTCGCCTGCCGTAATAGTTCAGCTTGGATCCGGTTGTTAACTGCAAGGGTGCTAAACTCATAGACGCGCGTTGTTAGTCTTCGGATCGTTGCTACAAGCTGGCGTATTAGTGTTTCTGCCACTTCGGGCTCGGATCGCAGCAAAGTTTGGAAATCCGAAGCTGACATTGATGCGGCCAGGCAGCTGGTCTTTGCTTCTACACTCGCCGATCGAGTGCCCATGTCGATCGCCGGATATTCGCCGAACATTTCGCCGGGGCCTAAATCACGAAAACTCACGGCCTTGCCTACTAGTGAATAGATTGTGACGCGCGCCTCTCCTTCAATAATGAAGAAGACGTCATTGCTTGTATCCAGATAGTCGACGATGGACTCTCCTGGCTCGTAGCGCCGCCATGAGCACTGAGATTCGATTTGCGCCAACGCCGCTTTTGGCAGCTTGGCGAAAAGTCTGATTCCAGAAAGGGATGGTTTGGACTCGGTCATATGGGGCGTGCCAATGTGGCAAATACCACAGCCATTATCGGTGCGATGATGCAGAATCTCCTTTAGCTCAGGATGGTCTTGAGCCGGCAAGCCTCGAAAAGGAGATTCCCAATGTTAGCGCTTCGTATTAACCAGCTCTCAAAGTTGGCAGCAGTCGGAAGCCTAGTCGCACTCAGTGCCCTTGGTCTCCCTACATATGCTGACCGTGTTGCAGCAGCGGAGATCCATGGCGGGGTTCACCCGTCACCCGCTGTGATCCTACAGGTGCTCAAATCATTCGACAATCCGGAAGGCGCGGTCTTCAGCGCCGACGGCAACCATGTGTTTGTCTCTAACTCAGCTGAGGCAGGTGATCTGTCGGAAGGCTTCGGTTGGGTCGAGGGTGCCGGCTACATCAGCAAACTGGAAGTGAAGGCAAACGGCGAGTTGTCGATGGTCAACAAGACGCTGATTAAAGGTCTTACCGCGCCACTCGGTATGGGCGTCCTTCCAGTAGCTACCAAAAAGTTCCCGGCTGGCACCATCTTTCTATGCACTGGCTCGGCGCCGTTTGTCGACAGCAATGGTCAGGCGGTCAAAGATCCAGGCCGTATGCGTAGTAAACTGCTGGCGTTTAATGACGCCGGTGAAGTGCTCGGCGAGATCGATACAGGACAGGGCTCTGTATTTGAACAAATCAACGGCAGTCCGATTGTCCTCATAAACGCCTTGGGATTTGACACGGATGGCAACCTTTACGTGACTGACTCTGCGATTGGGGGCGATCAGTTCGATCCCCCGTTTGAAGGTAAAGGTGGTCTATGGATGATTCCGCACGACGCGCTTGACGCTCTCGCAGACGGAGTGGAACCAGCGGATCGACCGATTTTTACAGCGATCCCTGGCAATCCTGACGGAGTTGAGGTCTCACCGGCCGACGGTAAGATTTACGTCAACACTGTTGGAGCATTTGCTGGGCTAGCCGATCCGGCGAACGGTGGCGTTTACGCGCTTAGCAAGGAGGATATCGCCAACAAAAAGGTGGGTCAGCTGATTGATGGTGACCTCGGCGCTCTCGACGGCCTAGACTTCACTGCCGATGGCGTGATGCTGAACGCTCAGATACGTGGTGATATCCCCGGCAAGATTACGATCAACTGCAAAGGTCAACTTGCTACTACGCTCGTGCTCCAGCCGGGTGGCACTATGTCCAACCTGACTGGACCAGCCGATCTGGCGGTTCGGCGCAACGCCGATGGTCCGCAGCTGGTTGTGATCCCAGAACTCTACGCTCGCGATGCCACGCCTGGTGACGACGAGGTAACCGTCGTAGCGCTGCCGGCGGACTTCGATTCGGCGTGTGCCCGTGATATGGCAAGCTTGAATTGATGTGCGCCATGGTTACTCGACTACAGCAGTAATCAACATCTTTGGCGTAGCTAGACTTAAATCCCCGGCGCTTCTCTACTTGCGCCGGGGCTCTCTTATCTGGTCTTGTCTTCAGCTGTGCGGCACAAGTTAGTGCCGCCTCTCAGCACTAACAGATGCTAATCCTTAGGCTGAGGATGTTCGTTTTAGGGGATAAAGCGGACATTGTTGCCGAGCATTCGCAGGATAAGCAGGCAGTGTGGATTGGCACCAACGCTCTGATCTTTAGCCTACTTTTGTGCGATCAGTCCGAATGCTTCCCAGATTCTCCCAAAGCGGTTGCGAGCCCCCGCAAACAATCAAGCCAGCAAGAGTCAACGTGGAGGCGCAGGGCGGTCTCTCTTTTGGGTGGAGGCATTGAATTGGGCTTGGTTTAAGCTGCCGCCTTGTTATCCGAGCAGAGGAGTCCTGGGCGAGGATAGAAACATCTGACAGCAGCTTGGGAGGGGCACCGAAATGTATATCACGCGCATTACCAAAATCGTCATGGTCGCCTGTCTCGCGGTCTTCTGTCTGCTGGTCGTGTTCGGCAATCTCACCGACTACCAATCGAACTTCCTCTTCGTTAAGCATGTCATGAGCATGGATACGACCTATCCCGGCAACAAGCTGATGTACCGGGCGGTCACGAGGCCGGAACTTTGGCATACCGCCTATGCGCTAATCATTTTTGGCGAGGCAGTCGCGGGGGTGCTCCTGCTTGGGGGTGCGGCCCGGTTGTTGCAGGTGCGGCGGAAACCGGGGGCTGTTTTTGACCGGGCCAAGGGCTTAACCGTGACAGGTCTGCTGGTCGCCTTTCTCGTGTGGTTCTTCGGCTTTATGGTCATCGCTGGCGAATGGTTCGCCATGTGGCAATCGCAAAGCTGGAACGCCCAAGAAGCGGCCTTTCACTTCTATATGACCGCTCTTGCGGTTTTGATCTTCGTGGTGTTGCCCGACAAGGATCTTGAGGACGCCAGTCCAGCCAAGGCAGGGGCGTCGACAACAGGGAAGTCGCCGTCCAAACGCTCACACGCACCGGCGAAGAAGAAAGCCACCGCCAAGAAGCGGACGCTGATAATCTAATGTCCGCTATTGTCACATAGCCGACGTCAATGCCGCGCGTGAGAATGTCGGCTTTGGGGTGCAAGACGGACATGCTCAATTAGCTCCTCAATGTTGCCTATGACCCAGAGAGGGCTGTCGGAGCGCGCGCGGTGTTCGACCGTTTCTCTACGCGGACTAAGGCTCTCGTAGGGCCGTTTTCATCATCGGTCCGGTGCGTGCGAGCACGGCCCACGCCTCCTCGACGCTATCGACGACTTCGAACGAGTTTGCATCCTCCTTCCGAATCGTGCCGCGTTGCACCAAGGCGTCGAAGTCGATCAGCGTCGTCCAATAGGGACGCGAGAACAGGATCACCGGGATCGGGGACATCTTCTTTGTTTGTATGAGCGTAAGAATTTCGAAGAGCTCGTCCAGGGTCCCGAAGCCGCCAGGGAAGATAGCAAGCGCGCTGGCGCGCATAGCAAAGTGCATCTTGCGGATGGCGAAGTACCGAAATGAGAAGCTGAGACCGGGCGTGATGTAGGGATTGGGCAGCTGCTCCTCCGGCAGGGCAATATTGAAGCCGATGCTAGGGGCACCCGCCTCCCATGCGCCACGGTTTGCCGCCTCCATTATTCCGGGTCCGCCACCGGTTGCGAGTACATTGTGCCGCGGGCCCGCCGAGACGAGCGCTCCACCGCGTTCCGAGACAGTTCTTCCGAACTGGCGCGCTTCGTCGTACCAAGCGGACATGGCTCGCTGCTGTTTGGCGCGGGCCAGTTGCTCTGCATTCGTGGCTCGACTTAAGGCCGCCTCGGCCGCCTCGGGCGAAACGATCAAATGACTGCCAAAGACGACCAAGGTCGAGGCGATTTTCTTTTCAATTAATGCTTGATCTGCCTTCATGAACTCGAGTGCCAAGCGCAAAGCGCGCATCTCGTCGCCCTCGAGAGAGCCGTTGTCGTCCAGCGCGAGGAGCTGAGCGAGCAACTGCTTCTGTTGGTTCTCGGCATCGAAGACGTTGTCGTTCATGGGGGCGTCCAAGCGATTTCAAGGAGGCGCAATCTTACGCTAGCAACCGGGCTTGACGCCAATCAATGCATCAAGGCGAGAAGAGCGTTGGGCAAGGATAGTCGAAATAGCACGCTTGCCCGCGCAGTGCTGCCCGGCGTTTCTGGCCGCTCCGGCCGCCAACGTGTCCGCTTGGGCGCAGAGCGGTCGCTGCAAAGTCCCGATCCGATGTCCGCCAACGACACAAAGCGGACATGGCGAAGCTCTAGCATATGGATGCGATGCCGGAGATCGACGGCGGGTGATGAATGACCTGGCTGCGGAACCGGTCGTAGCTATGCCCAATTCCGCTTCGACTTCTCCGGTTCCACTCTCGCAATCAGCGACTGTAGCTAATCGTCTGGGTCGTCATCCAAGAAGTCTAGTGTGGCTGCTAAGCGCGCAAGTGAGGGCGTCGTGAGGTCGTTGCCCCGGTGTACGATGTTCGCACCATATCGCTCTGACAGGTCATCGATGGCGGCATCAAGTTGGCGCTGACGCGCTGAACCGCCGAAGAGATCGAGCTGAGTCTTGTCTTCGGTGCTGACGAGGTCGTATGCCGCCATGCCGATCAGACGGAACGGGCCACGAGGGTCGAAGGCTTTAAGGAGCTCGACGCCAACCGAGTAAATCGTCTCGGTAACATCTGTCGCCTCGTTCAGGCGGCGCTGGCGGCTCAGAAGCTGAAAATCTGCTGTCTTTAGTTTCACACTCACGCCGAAGGCTTGGGTGCCTTTTCTGCGCAGTCGCCTGCCGATGTTCTCGGCAGACCGGCGCAGGTGACGCTTGATCTCTTCCACGTCAGAGATGTCGGTGTCGAGCGTATGTTCCGATCCGATGCTCTTGCCTCCTCTGTGGCCTGTGACGGCCCGGGGGTCCTTTGCATGGGCGAGGCTGTGGAAGAGGAGGCCGGGCTTACCCAGCTTTTTGAGCAGAAACTTCGGGTCGGCATCAGCCACATCTGCGATGGTCTGCAGACCCAAGTCATGGAGGCGCTCTTGCGTCTTCGGCCCGGCACCCCAGAGGCGGCTTACGGGCAGGGGGGCAAGCCAGGCTTTGGCCTGCTCCGGCGGAACGATTGTCAGGCCATCGGGTTTGAGGTAGCTGCTTGCGACTTTCGCTACATACTTGGTCGACGAGAGGCCAACAGAAACTGTGAGACCACCCGTGGCATCGCAAACGGCATCCTTGAGTCGACGGCCCATAGCTTCTGGGTCACCAAACAGCTGCTCCGCACCGGTCATGTCGAGGAACGCCTCGTCCAGGCTCAAAGCCTCGACGTCGGGTGAGAAAGTTGCGAAGACGCTCATGACTGTTCGCGAGACGTCCTGATAGCGATCGAACCTTGGTGGGACGATCACGGCATCGGGGCATAAGCGTCGTGCCTTGGCCATCGGCATTGCACTGCCAACACGATAGGGGCGTGCCTCGTAGCTCGCCGTGAGGACTACTCCGCGGTGGCTGCGGGGGCCCACAAGGATCGGCTTACCACGCAAGCTTGGGTCATCTAGCTGCTCCACGGCCGCATAGAAGGCGTCCATATCGGCGTGGGCGATGGTGCGCGGCCAAGAATGCTCATGCTTAGTCGCCATCGCGCCGCACCAGTTCAGCTAAGACCTCGCCGTTCCCGTCCTTGAGG
>JARFQY010000280.1 GCA_029287535.1 Filomicrobium sp. | reverse complement strand
GATCAGGACCCCGGCCTTCATGCCGGTGGGCACGGCTGCGACCGTAAAGGCGATGCGGCCCGAAAGCGTGCGCGAAACCGGAGCCGACATCCTTCTGGGGAATACCTATCACCTGATGCTGCGCCCCGGCGCCGAACGGATCAACCGCCTGGGGGGGCTTCATCGCTTCATGAACTGGGATCGGCCCATATTGACGGATTCCGGCGGCTTCCAGGTCATGAGCTTGGCGGCGAAGCGGAAGATTAGTGAGGAGGGTGCCGCGTTTGCATCTCATCTTGATGGCTCGCCACACATGCTGAGCCCGGAGCGGTCGATAGAGATTCAGTGTCTGCTTGGAGCGGACATTCAGATGCAGCTTGACGAATGTCTGGAACTGCCTGCCGCCCGCGAAGAGGTGCGGCGCGCCATGGAGTTGTCGCTGCGCTGGGCGGAACGCTCGCAACGCAGTTTCTGTGATCACAAGGAGAAGGGGCTGGCCACCAATGGCCAGGCACTGTTTGCGATTGTGCAAGGCGGCACCGATGAAGTCCTGCGAAGGGAGTCCGCGGAAGCGCTGGTCGCCATGAACTTCCCCGGTTATGCCATCGGCGGGCTTGCGGTTGGTGAAGGGCAGCAAGCCATGTTGCGCACGCTCGAGGCCACGGTTCCGCTACTCCCCCAACCAAAGCCGCGCTACCTGATGGGCGTCGGCACACCAGACGACTTGATTGAAGCGGTGGCGCGGGGTGTCGATATGTTTGACTGCGTCCTGCCAACCCGGAATGGCAGGCATGGGGTGGCTTTCACATGGTCGGGCCGGGTCAACCTGAAAAACGCCTGCCACGCCGAGGATGCAGCGGCGCTTGATCCCTTGAGCTCTTGCCCGGCGGCGCGGGAGTATTCGCGCGCCTATCTGCATCACCTGGTCAAGGCCGGGGAAATGCTCGGATCGATGATGGTTTCCTGGATCAACGTCACATTTTACCAGGACCTGATGGCAGCCATGCGCGACGCCATCGCCGAGGACCGCTTTTCAGCGTGGGCTGAAGAAACGAAGGCGAAACTCTCCGCCGGGGCTTGATGGCAGGGGTTCTTATGCCGCGGGGGCCTGAGATTTCACCACCCGTTCACGATGGAACAAGTAGACCCCGGAGGCCACGATGACGGCCGAGCCCACCGCCGTCCATCCATCAGGCACGTCGCCAAAGACGAAGTAGCCCAGCGCCGCCATGGAGATAATCTGGAGGTACATGAATGGCGTGATGATGCCCGCCGGGGCAAGGCGGTAGGCTAGAATGAACAAGTAGTGTCCGAGGCCACCCAGCACACCCATGGACAGCAACAGCAGCCAGGTCTGCAGCGAAAACTCCCATTGCCAATCGGCGGCGGCAAATGGAAGCCCGAGAATAACACCGGCGAACAGTGAAAAGAACAGAGTGACCAGCGGCGGATCATCGCCAGCGATATGGCGGGTAATCAGAGCAAACACGACGTAGGCGGCCATCGCTGCAAAAGAGTAGAGGAGTGCGGGATCGAATTGCGCGAAGCCCGGCCGGACGACAATCAAAATGCCGGCGAAGCCCGCGAGGATCGCCACAAAGCGCCGGAGACCAACCCACTCACCCTGCAAGGGACCTGCAAGCAAAGCGACCAATAGCGGCGACAGGAACATGATCGTGACGGTCTGATCGAGGCGCAGATACTGGAGTGCCACGAAATTGAAAACCGTGGTCAGCGCCATCATCACCGATCTTGCCGCCTGCCATCCAGGCCGCTTTGTGCGGAACAGATCGCCGAGGCTCAAGACCCCCAAAGCCGGGACGAAAACCAAAAGCAGTAGGAACTGGACGAAGAAGCGCAGCCAGATGAGCTGTGCAACCGGGACGCCGGAGACGGTACCGACATACTTCGCCGTGGTGTCAAGGCCGGAAAAAACAGTCACCGCGATGATCATCAGCGCGACGGCCCTGGCGAGATCGCTCGTTGGCGTCAACGCGGAAGCGAGGCGGCTTGTTGGCTGTGTCATCTGGTCCCACGGCGGAGGCTGGCATGAGGCAATCGCCACAAGGGCCAGGGCGAAAAATCGGATAAGAAGTCGTTTAGCTCAGATAAAGTCGTTACCCGCCTTGAAGTCCGTCTCTCGGCGCGCTAGAAAGCCGCCTCGCCGCGCTTGTGCAGTTCGGCGCCTTCAGCGGCACGTGCTGAGTGGGCGGGTAGCTCAGTGGTAGAGCATCCGACTTTTAATCGGATGGTCGAGAGTTCGATCCTCTCCCCGCCTACCAATCATATCAACTCTTTCCGACGATTGCGGCAGGCGGTGTGTGGTCCAGTTTGGACCACAAGGGCCGTTTGACTCGCCCTGCATTTTATGCAGGTGCGCCAAAATCAAGGTGACGCCATCCAATCTTTTGCATGAGCAACCGGTCCGTTTGCAAGTCATTGAAACTGACTGCACGGGAAGGGGGGACCATGAAGGATGCAGCGGAAGTTGTATTGGCGATCGGGTTCGTGGCTGTGGCGGTGATGGTGCTGTACTTCGTCGGCGCCGTGATCTGGCACGCCCTCGGATACATCGCAATCGCAATTTTGATCTCAGGCGGCGCGTTAGTCGCCTGGGTCATTTGGGTCGAGCACTTCGAGAGGAAATCATGAGCGAGAAATACATACTCGACGGCAAGACGCCCGTCGTCGAGCCGAACCTGCACAAATGGGCCAAGTGGTTAGAAACGCATCTCGACGAGCGGGTCGTTGCGAAAACCGACATCGGGGACGCGCGAGTCTCAACTGTAAAGCCCCCTTCATCTGGGCCACTTAGTTTGTGGTTCTCTGGATTGTCTCTGGTACCGGTGCTCGCATGCTGAGAGCCTCATGCGGCCGCACGTGATTGTATTGGCGGAGCCACTGATTGATAACGATCTGTGCCTGCCGGGTCGTTGCGAACCACTCGGCGTTGAGCACCTCCTGACGCAGCGTGCCATTGAAGCGTTCGTTATATCCGTTCTCCCAGGG
>JARFQY010000270.1 GCA_029287535.1 Filomicrobium sp. | reverse complement strand
TTTGGTCCTGAGATCATCGAGGCCCTCAACGCGGTCACCAAGGACCCGCAGGCGGATCTGGCCGACGAAGGAGAGTATATGGCGTTCGTCGCTCGCGCCGCCGGTAATCCAATTGGACGTGCCGTGAAGCTTGCCGATCTTCGAGACAACTGCGATCTGCGGCGAATCCCCGAGCCAACGGAAAGAGATCTGGCCCGGATCGAAAAATACCAACGCGCCATCGAACTTATCAATCGGCTGGCTGCCCAATCGAAGTGATGATCAATGTCGGCTGGAAGCCGCCAATCGGCGCGGCTCCCGGCTCGATAGCTGTTCGCGAAGGGCGTCGGCTTTCGCCGAGGGCTCGTCAGCTTGACCTTCAAGAGCCGACGTCACTCAGGGCCGGCGCAACTTCGCCTTAGGGGGCTTGCCATCATCGCTCGCCGATCTGACGGGTCTCTATGCGATGGTCGCTTTATCCCATAAGCGGCCGTCGACAGATCCGGCGTCGCTCGGTTCGCTTGGGTGATCGGATCTGTCCGCTTCCGAAGGCCTCGCGGTCGCACATTCGTCTCGGCAAACAGCCGAGTCTGACCCACTGCCGAAGATTAGCAAAACCTAACTTTGGACGCGCAAACGGTCGAGATGCAGAGAGTGCGGACTCTGACTTGATCGGCTCGTTTGATCTCAATACGTCAGCTTCGACTAGCAGCCGACCTGCGTTGTGCGGCGCGGAAGCTCACTGATGACCCGTTGCCGAAGTTTAGCAAAGGCTAACTTTTGGCGCTTCGAGCGGCCGAGGTGCAGAGAAACGCGGCATCGTCGCAACCCGGAAGATGTCGGCGCAGCAGGCACTCGCCCTATGCCGCTGCCCCTCCAAAAAGCCGACATTGGCCGAGCGTCGTGATTCGCGAGTCTAGATCGGAGAAATCGTTGGTTTTTGCGTGCACCGGCCAACGGCATGTTGCCCCAACGCGAATGGATGGATCGACTAACTTAAGCTGTCAGCCGGTCGCGGGCTGCGGCCTGACATAAGAATCTCGATGATTTGCCTCACTGCGGGTCGCCCAACGGGCTGCACTATCGCAGAAGTGCGGGGTCTCCTCCTCCGTGTGCGCTTGGGTCCAATAGGTGAGCCGGAGCAGCGCGCTGAGCAGCCAGTAGATGGGGTTTAGACGCGCCCCGACGCGACAAGTGAACATTGCGGTGGCATCATCTACCTTTTCCACTTTCATATCCCAAGTGACCTGAAAGGTCATTGGTATGACCCAAAGAAAACGTCCTTTCGTTGATGGGCTGACTAGAAAAACATGGTCTTTCTCCATGATCTTCGCCCTATAAAGCTGTGTCATCTGAAAACCGCCGCAAAACTCGTCGTTTCTGAACACGTGTCCGCCGTCCGGGGCACGGTAAACGAACATGTACTGGTGGGCCCCCGTTGCCGGAGTGCAAGCAACGTACTCCTCGTTGCCGAAGTGCAGGATCCAGTCGGCTAAGTTAAAACGTTCTGCTGGAAGATCGACAAGCACGGAACATGAGGCGTGAAGATTGTCGGGCCTGGCCATAGCAAGCTCTCTTCTATGAGTAGTTTGATCCAAACGTTGCAGCCTTAAAGTTGGGTGAAGCCTCTCTCGACCCAATCGATCACCATTTGCGAAAAGTCATCCTGGCGATCCTGGTATGAGTAGTGGCCGCATTTCTCGAACACAGTCAGCCGGCTCCTCGGCAAACGAGCTTCAACCCGACGCGCAGTATCTAAAAGAAGGAACTGGTCGAGATCACCCCAAAAAAGTTGAACGGGAAGATCCAATCCGGCCAAGTGTGGGTCGATTGTCGCTAGATTTTCCGGATACCTATGAAACCATTCCATGATTGGTCCGATACGCCCACGGTACGATGCGACATAGTCAGCCACTTCGGCGTTGCTTGGAACGTAGTTCACATACGCAAGGCGGTTTCCGCCTTCGACGAAGGCACCCGCGCCCGCGACGCGGAAGATAAGACGCCAGAAGGGCGATTTGACGGCCTTATCGATGATGCTTCCGTTCGCTGTCGGCAGCACGCACGGCCCGTCTCCGACAATCAGGCTCGTGGCCCTATGCTCCCGGTGAATCGCATAGTGCAGCGCAACCGGCATGCCGACATCGGGCCCGACAATATGTAGATCGCGAAGATCCAAAGTCTGTACGAACGCATCTAGGACGGCGGACTGCGCGTCGAACGTCATAACTTCGTAACCACCCTCGCTGCCACCGAATCCCGGCAAGTCGAGTGCAACGACCCGGAAACGCTCAGTCAGCGCCGGCCAGATTTGGTCGTAGCAGATGATGCTTTGCGGCAAAGGGGACAGCAAAAGCACGGTTGGCCCGTTATCCGTCCCGGCGCGGGCGAACCGCAGCTTCTTTCCCTTTACCGTTACAAATTCCGGCTTCATCGCGAAGTCGCCGGGACGAGCCGGGGTCTTGTTTGTCGAGGCCTGTGATGCACGCCTGATCAAAGAGTATTCGGGGGTGACGGCCAGGAGGATGCTGGCATTCAGTCGATCAAGAATGCCAATCGGATTGGCGGCAGTCATTGGGGGTCCTTTGTGAATCCATGCCACGGGCTCCAGTCGTCTCGTACCGGAACGATGCCCTTCTCTGCGGCATATGCCTCATAGATCGCTACGAGCTCGGAGAGACGTTTTGGCTCACTTTCCTCGAGCGGGCGTGTCTCGCCGGGATCGTTTCGGATGTCGTAGAGGTGCCAGAGGCCGTCACCATACATCCCGGACCGAACGCGGATCGCCTTATAGTTTCCCTTTACGACATAAGCGTTTCCGAAGAGCTCAAAAGCGTGCCAACTGTCCTCGCTGCGCGGTGCTTTCATGGCTCCTTCGAGATAGGGGCGCATAGAAACGCCGGAGGGCGGAACGAGAGTGCGTCCCTCGAAGCTATCGCCTGGATGCGCCACGCCAGCATAATCCAGAATAGTTATTGGCAGGTCTTTGACCGTTGCAAACTCGGCGGTTCTGCTTCCCGCGTGGGCAAAGGCGGCACTGCGTGGCGGAAGAACAATCATTGGGACACGTACGCCGCCCTCGCCAATGAACCATTTCCACCAGCTCAGTCCCCCCGTGGCCGCGTCTGCCCAGTCCGTGCCGATAAAGCCGAAAAGGTTGCCGTTGCCGATTTTCGAAATGTCCTTAATGAAGAAGGCGTCAATAAACTTGTTGAACTCAGGGTTGCTCAGCTCACCGTCAACGTCCAGCCCCTCGGGACCGTTGTCGGAGAGATAGATGACAAGCGTGTTGTCCAGCCGGCCGCTTTCGCGAAGATAGTTCAGCAGAAGGCCGATATGTATATCTTGGCTCTCCATCATCGCCGAGTACGTCGCCATCATCAGCGCCTGCTTTCGCTTCTGCGCGTCCGAGAGCGCGGACCACGAGCCAAGCAGGGGATTCGTCGACCGCTCAGGAAAGGGAGCAGTGACCGGGATTATGCCATGTCGTTTCTGGCTTTCCCAACGGGCACGCTTTAGACCTTCGAACCCATGCTTGAGATAATGATCCGCATACTTTCCGATTAGCCAGTCCGGGGCTTGCAGCGGGGCATGCGGGGTCGTGAAAGCAATATAGGCGAAGAAAGGTTTCAGCTCACGCCGAGCTTCCTCGAGATAGGCGATCATGCGCTCGGTCCATAGCGTATCGGAAAAAATACCGACGGGCCGCTCAATCTGCGCGCCGTTCTCGAAATAGCGCTCCTTCGGCACACGGCCGGCCTCGACCGCGGCTCGCTGGGCCGGATCTTGCATGTCCACATGGAACACGCCCGAATTCCAGTGGTTGGCGCCACCCGTGTAAATTACGTAGCTTCGGTCAAAACCCCATTTGTGTGGTCCTTCGCCGCCGTGACGCGTGCCACCAAGATGCCATTTACCAGTCATCGCCGTGAAGTAACCGGCGTTCTGCAAGAGTTCCGCCACCGTGACCGTGTTCCGCGTCAAGTAGGCCTCGTAGCCCGGCACGCCTTTGGCGGGCGGATAGAGCGAGTAGTCGAAGGCCCCTAGGCCGACCTCGACAGGGTTGTTGCCCGTCAAAAGCATAGCCCGCGTGACCGAGCAAACTGGAGAAGCGTGGAAGCGCGTGAATACCGCGCCCTCTTCTGCGAGCCGGTCGATATTCGGCGTACGGGTCACTGCACCCGTGAAGCCAAGATCACCGAACCCGGTGTCGTCGCCCACAATGAGAAGGATGTTTGGGCGATCGGTGTCCTGCTGGGCCGCAACTCGCAATGGGCCAACAAGTGCGATCAGGGCGCAAAGTATGCCGGCAGCAAAGAGTCGCTTCATGCAGATCTGCTCCGATGTATGGCTAACAGCTCGCGGGGCAGTGCCCGGCAGACGAACCTCCTAGCATCATGCAACGGCAGGGATTGCAGAAAAAGAGGGGGCGCGGGTATCATACGAAATTGGCAAATCTCCGAGGTTGGGTCCTTGTCCAATCAACTAAGTTTCCGGGCGACGCTCAGCCAAGGGGAACATCGCATCGACGATTTCGACCTGTTCGCAGCCGCCTTTCCAAGCTGGAACGGAAGCTTCATGCAAATGTCGCGCGGTTCCTTCTGCGGTGTCCTGCGCACCGGGATGGGCTCGAAGTTGCGGGCGTTCTCAGCCGAAACTAACCAGGCGATACTCACGCGAGGCGACCCGGACCCGGAGACCGTCACGCTAATCCCAATCACCGAACGCAACGCTGGCACACGGTGGCGAGGGCGAACACTCGATCCGGGGACGCTGGTAATTAAGGGATACGAGTCGGGATACCACAATCAGACGTCGCGAGATACGCGAGTCGATGGATTGATTGTACCATCGCGTTTGATTGACTTGACCTCCTCTGTCCTAACCGGTCGGACGGCGGAACTTGATTGGACCGGCTGGCAGGTCCTGCGGCCCTCACCCGCCGCGCTCGCGCGTTTTAGGGCAGGGCTAAAGGCGATAATGACAAGTCCCGTCCACCCGCCGATGGCTCCCTCCCTGTCAAAGCATGAGGAGGCGTGCTTGAGGAGCTTGGCGGATATCCTGCTTGAAGGTTCCAACAAGGCGCCGGTGTTGCGCCAAAATGCCCGTGCTCGCCTCGTGCGTAACGCGACTGCCTACCTGCACGACCGGATAGGCGAGAGGGTCACTGCACTGGATATCTGCGCCCATTTTGAGGTGAGTGATCGACTACTAAGGCTCGCCTTTAAGGAGTCCTATGGGATGGGGCCGCTTACCTACCTCCGAGTCGCTCGTCTCCACGCGGTGCGAGCAGCGCTGTTGCAGGCAAGAGGGCGCGATGTGTCGGTTGCCGAAGTCCTGGGGCGTTTCAGTGTGACTCGTCCGGCCGCCTTCGCGGGTGAATACCGACGCCATTTCGGCGAGCCACCGTCGCAGACGCTTGGTGTGCGCGGATGGCCCGGCGTGCAGGCAATGATGCGTTTGCTGAGAGAATAAACTTGATCACGGGGGCAGGAGTTTTCCATCCGACGACATTGAGCTTCGGGGTGCAGATGACGCCCCGTTCCCGATGGTCGAGGCGCCCCCATATGCGGCGTCGAGGATGAACGCGACCGACTCGTGAGCGCAAGATCAGGCAATGTCGGGTTATGGGGTGTTGCGTCAATCGGGTAGTGAAAAGCCAGATCATTGGTGATGTCGCCGCTTGGCCCAAGGACGAAGAACGCCGACTTTCCGCTTCTGAAGGTGGAGCGGCCATGCCAGCTCGGCAAACGTAGAGGCGGCCCTGCAGCCCCGCAGATGACCGCTTCCTCTGCTTTGCGGACGATCTGAGCGTCGACGCTATCCCAAATAGCTGCCTTCGACAGATTCGGCGTCGTCCGGCTCGCTTGGGCGATCGACTCGGTCCGCTTCCGGAGGCCAACCAGTCGAATATTTCATCTGACAAACAGCCGACTTTGACCCTCAACGGACACTCAGGATCGTCGCTGTATCTCCTCGGCTTTGGCCACCGTATTTCTCGCTGTTTGAATGGTCGCTTCGTCAAGATACTTGCCGTTCAACGAGCGAACGCCTGACCCATCGGCCGCCTGTGCTGCGGAGCAAATTTCTTCCGAGCGTTCGATTTCATCCGCCGTGGGTGTGTGAATTCGATTTGCAATGGCAGCCTGTGCCGGGGTTAACGCCTGTTTTCCATCGGAACCAAGGATACGTCCACGCCGCGCTGAGGCCTCAAATCCAGTCGGATCTGCATCATAGTCATTGAGATCAGCAATATACGGCCCATCGATCGGTCGTTTACCAAAGGCGCGCGCAACTTCGATGATGCGACTAAGCGGGTAGTGAAATGGGTCGTTCAAATGACCCGATTGACCGTCAATGCCGACTTGATAGCCTGAGTGTGGACCGCCCACCGTCTCAATCTGCATACATGCTGATCGGCCATAGTCATATGAACCAAATTGAAGGGACTCGATACGCGCACTTGCTTGGGCGATCTCTGCTGCATTGGTCAAGCCAAGTGTACTTTCGATCATAATGTCAAACCCAACTGGTCGATCACGACCCATTGCTCGCTCAACCTGCGTGACCATGACATCGAACGCATAAACGTCTGCAGCATTTCCGGGTTTAGGAAGGAAAAGCAGATCGATCTTGCTGCTGACGGGTGACTCGAGCAGACTGATCACATCTTGGTACGTGAACGGTGAGTCCAGAGCATTGACGCGCACAGAAATTGCCTTCTTCGACCAGTCCAGATCACCGAGCGCCTGCAAGACATTTGATCTTGCCTCATTCTTCTTGTCGACCGGTACTGCATCTTCGAGTTCGAACAGAACTACATCCGCCTCGGAATTTGCAGCAGCCTCAATACACGCTGGCTGATGTCCCATCGCGTAAATCACCGATCTTGAGAGGCGGAAACGGGTTGCAGAATAGACTGAAAAAGTCATGGTTCGATCCTTGGCAAACGAATTCGGAATGGCGCAATTCGAGTTGCTACTACGGTTAGAATATTAGCATCCAATCAGCGCAAGTCTGCAACTGGCCCATGTTCCCACTGGCAGTGCTCAGACGAGTTCGTCCGCAGCTGAAGGCGAAGCTGTCGGGGCCGTCAGCCGTCTGTCGATGGCGCCCATGACCCGCAACGGTCTTCTCGCATGGATTTTGACATCGGCAACTTGTGCTGGTCTCAGCAAATGCGTCTGAAAGTTGGCAGGTGGCAAGCGGTGTGTCAGACTGCTGCGTGTCCAAATTAGGAAATGGTGGTCGAGCTCGAACAGTGAGGAGCGAGATGTTTGCCGCCGAAGTCTACCATCAGTACATGGTCCCGTTTTTGTTTAAGGTCTATGCCGACGACTTGGCAGGCCGGATCGATGTGCCCGCAAACGGGGCCGTTCTGGAAACGGCGGCAGGCACGGGCGTGCTCACGCGCAGTCTGCGCGACCGACTGCCGACCAGCACGCGACTGGTCAGCACCGACATAAACGACGCCATGCTCGATGTTGCCCGTGAAATCGATGGCGTCGAGTTTCAAGTCGCCGATGCGACAGACCTTCCATTTGATGACAACACGTTCGATGCCGTCTTCTGTCAGTTTGGCGTCATGTTCTACCCAGACAAAGAGCGCGGGTTCAGCGAGGTTGCGCGCGTGCTGAAGCCGGGCGGGCGGTATTTGTTCAATGTCTGGGACCGGATCGAGCGCAACGAGATCCCGAACGCGATCCACGAATTCGTGACCGCGAAAAGTCCGGACGATCCGCCTTGTTTCTTAACAGTGCCCTACGGTGGGCTTGCTGACATGAACCTTGTCACAACAATGTTGCAGGCCGCTGGATTCCGCGACATCGATATCGCGATCCTGCCGCGCCAGACGGGGCCTGCCAGTGTCAAAGACATCATCACAGGGCAGGTTCGAAGCACGCCCTTGCTCGGTGAGCTCGAGGCGCGGGGTTTGGGCGACGACCAAACCCTGTCGGAGATTGAGGGCATGCTGCGAAACAAATTCGGCCCCGATCCGATCTCGGCACCGCTACAGGCGATAGCCTTTGTCGCACACCGATAGACAGTTCAAGCTGACAGCGTTCGAGCCGGCTTGAACAAAGGATCGCCAATTCTGCATGAGGGCCGCTTGTGGCCCAAGGCCGACGAACACCGACTTTCCGCTGCTGAAGGTAGAGCGGCTATGCTGTAATGCCGAAGAGGGCGCTCGCTCGACGGGCAAGCAGTAGTCTGCTTCCTCTGCCTTGCGGACCATGCCGATCATAGGCCCCGACCAGGTGTCCGGGACCGTTCCCGGTCATAGGCGGCATAGGCAGACGGCTGACGGCGACGACAGCTCCCCGTCCAGCAGCGGACAAAACCGTCAGCTATAGGCTTATGGTCAGATGGGCCACAATAGGCCCTTCCCTGCCAATGAAGAGTCAACGTCGCGCCCGTCGTGCTGAAGGGCGGGCCAGAAGCCAGGGGTGGATCATTGGCGTTGTGATGCGACTGACCTTTCGCGTTCGGCCCACAGGAGCAGCGGGGGCAAGAACAGCAGGTCGGCGACAAGCGCCGAAGCGAGCGTCAGCGTCGAAAGCATGCCGAAGTGCTGGTTCACTAGGAAACCCGAGGCAGCGAAAGTAGCGAAACCGGTTCCGATCGCCATAGTCGTCACCAGTACCGCGACCCCCACCGAACGAAAACTCGAGATAAGCGCGGCGTCGGGTGCGAGGCCTTGGGACCTTGCCCGCTGGAACTTAAGGACGATGTGCACCGTGTCGTCGACGACGATACCAAACGTCAGTGCGGCCACGACCGTGGCGGCAAAAGACACCTCGCCGACGAGCACACCCCATGCCCCGAAAGCGATGATCATCGGAACCAGGTTGGGAATCACGCT
>JARFQY010000288.1 GCA_029287535.1 Filomicrobium sp. | reverse complement strand
CGAGCCGCGCTCATAGCGCTGAGAGATGACCTCGAACAGCAGCTCAGCCCCCGTCTGCGAGAGCGGCACGTAACCCAGTTCGTCAATGATGAGCAGTTGCAGCTTGGCCAGTGATGCTTGCAGGCGCATAAGACGCTTCTCGTCACGTGCTTCGGCGAGCTGATTGACGAGGCCGGCAGCATTTCGGTCGTAAGCAGAAACTTCTGGCAGAAGCCTAGCAGCTGCGCTAGCTGCTCGCTCGTGCCTGGAGTCGGAAACACCGCCGCGGGAGAGGGCGCAGGTCCCTCTCCAACCTAGACAGCGGACGATGAGGACGACGCCGACACCTGGCCCGTCCTCTCCCTCACACCAAAATAACCTCAATTCCCCGTTTCTGGATTCGGTTTTTAACGAAGATGATTTGGGTGCCGAGGCTCCTGCCCGGATTCAGGCCCTGTCCCTGCTGAAGCACGCCCATGAAAGAGCTTCGCCGCGCGCTAGTCCTTCCTCTGTTGACCCTTCCGCCACCGCCGGGACCCTGACCCTAAGCCGGAGCCAGGCGCGGAGAGCTTGCAGATGATGGCACGCAACGCCACTTGAGGCTGAAGCACGCGGCATTGGACTCACACCTGTTTAGGAGTGCGGCTCATTCAACAAAACCGTGCTATCAACAACTCCATCGTAGGGATTGAGGAGAGACTTTTGTGAGCCGCAATGACCTGCCCGCATTCGCCCTCGTATTGATGATTGGAACCATTGCCACGTCACCGGCCCGGGCCGACACCACGCCCAGAATTGAGGTTGTTCCAGCGAACGAAGTCAAATGGACCCCGCTTAATCCCCTCAGAGGCGATTTGAGCCCGAAAGCAGGGACTCTATGGGGAGACCGAGCCGGTGGTGGAGCAAGCGGTTTCCTCGTCCGCTTCAAGAAGGGCTTTTCCTCGCCACCCCACATTCACAACGTAACCTACCGCGGCGTGGTTATCCGTGGGCTCGTCCACAATGACGATCCTGATGCCGCCAAGATGTGGATGCCGACAGGCTCGTTTTGGACTCAGCCAGCTGGCGAGGTCCACATTACCGCTGCGGAAGGAGATGATAATCTCGCCTACATCGAAATCGGCGACGGGCCTTACCTGGTTCGTCCGGCCAAACAATCATTCGACAATGGGGAGCGGCCGATCAATGTGGATGTGTCGAACATTGTTTGGGTCGATCCGCGCAACGCGCCTGCGTCCGGCGACGGCGCTAAGATTGCTTACCTTTGGGGCGAACCGAAGGACGGCGAACAAAATGGCTCGCTCATAAAGTTGCCAACCGGATTTCGAGGGGAGATGCGCAGCTCGGGCGAATCTTTACGCGCTGTTGTCATCAAAGGACAAACAAGTCATCAAACCCCTGGAGCAGCCGGTCCAAACACTCTCGAGCCTGGTAGCTATTTCGGATCGCAGGGAGATGAGGTGCACCAAGTGTCGTGCGATGCGAAAGTTGAGTGCGTGATTTACGCGCGCACCATCAGCGAACTTAGCATCGCACAATCCCAATAGTTGAAGGCGCTCACCTAGAAGGCAGGCGGAGTGCATAACGCAATTTCGCCAACCATACTCGAAGCACACTCAGCGAAACGGCGGTTCTTCAAAAGAGCGCAGCTTGCGAGAATGCAGCGTGTCGAGCCGTGTCTTCAAGAGCGCAATGGCCTCGAGACCGATTTCCAGGTGCTGGGCAACCGCTGTCTCATAGAACGCATTTGCAGCGCCCGGGAGCTTGATCTCTCCATGTAGCGGCTTGTCTGAAACGCACAGCAACGTTCCATAGGGCACGCGTAGTCGGAACCCTTGAGCGGCGATGGTGCCACTTTCCATGTCGACGGCAATAGCTCTTGAGATATTGATGAGCTGCCGCTGCTGCGCGAAACGAAGCTCCCAGTTTCTGTCATCGTTGGTCACGACCGTACCGGTGCGCAGTCTCTGTTTCAGTGAGTCCCCATGCTGGCCAGTGATCTTTGCGGCGGCATCTTGCAATGCCACCTGGATCTCAGCCAGCGCCGGAATGGGGACCTCTGGCGGCACCAAGGCATCGAGGATCCGGTCTTGCCGCAGATAGGCATGTGCCAGCACATAGTCCCCGATCGCCTGGCTTTCACGCAATCCACCACAGTGACCGACCATCAGCCAGCAGTGAGGCCGCAAGACCGCCAAATGATCAGTGATGTTCTTTGCGTTGGATGGTCCAACCCCGATGTTCACCAGACTCACACCCTCGCCCTTGTCTCCAACGAGGTGATAGGCGGGCATCTGATACTTCTGCCACTGAGAGGCGGCAATCCGATTGTCCACGTCCTCGGGCGGTGTCTCACGATCAATTACGATATTGTCCGGCAGCACCAGTCGCTTGAATGGCCCGCCGGCTTGCAGTTGTTCAACTCCCAGTCGGATGAATTGATCGACGTACCGGTGATAGTTCGTCAGCAGCAGCCAGCGCTGCGTATTGCGCCAATCGCTTCCGGTATAGTGAACGAGCCGGCGCAATGAAAAATCAACGCGTACCGCATCAAACAGCGCCAAGGGGTACACGCTGACGGTTTCAGAATCCACGAGCCCATCAGCAACTTGATCACCGACGAGAGCGAGGTTCGGCGTGGGGAAATGGCGTGCAAGTTCGCCGGCATTCACGCCGGCCTCCGTCGCCTCGTGAGTGCGTTCCAAGACGTAGGGGTACGGAATCTCCTGCTCGCTCGTTGTCACCTCGAGCTCAGCACCAAATTCAGAGACAAGCGGGCGGAGTTGCTCCAGGAGATACTCACGAAAGAAGCCGGGGTGGGTGATGGTCGTCTCGTATACGCCTGGCCGTTGGAGCTTGGCAAAAGCGCGTCTGTTTTGCGGCGGTGTTTCCGGCACTTCGCTGCACAGGACGCGCAACAGAGGATATCGAAACGCAGAGCGTTCCTTGGCGGTCGGCGGCTTGGAGTGGCGCAAGTATGCGTCAAAGGCTTTCTCCAGCGCGGCCACCGCTGATTGATAGCGCTCTTCGAGCTGCTCGACAGCCGCCTCCGGACTGAGCTTGCTGCGCTTGGTTGGCTTACGGCCTTTGGTTTGGGACATACATCTGATAGGAGCCGAACACTGCCGTGCGGTCAATCTCTGTTATTGGCCGGCAAGCCCTAAAACGCGTTGACCTCATTCCTCCGCAAGCTCGAAATCCATCTCGGCCTCCAGGGGCTTCGCGGACACGGGATCCTCGATCGTATGCATGTGATGGCAGACCCGCCAAAGGTGATATGCAACCCGGTGCAGCCATCGAACGCTATCAAGCCGCTCCAAGGTCCCTGACGTCACCCCAGACTGCGTGGACGCTGCCGCTATTGTATCAGTTCTGTAACGGCGTCGTTCCTCCCGCAATGTCTTGCGCAGGTCGTCAAGCCGCTTTTCCGCGGCTCCAAAATCAAACTGCACGCGGAGTCTTAGCGCCTCCTTCTTCACCAGTTCCGACAGTGGAACCAGCTCTTCATCACTCCTCACGATTTCGAGCCGCTGCTCCTGCCGGCAGCGTCTCGCAAGCCGGAAGAGGTGGTCAAGCGCGTGAACGGTCGCGACGTGCCGGATATGTGTCGCGTGATGCCTCGGTTCCGTTTGCACTTGGTCCAGATATCTACGTGTCGCAAGCAGGGCCTCATCAATTGAATCAAGCCTCGATGGGCGCACTGCAGGCCCGCGGTTCGGGTCCAACAGATCCCCGAGCACGCCCGAGAGCCTCTGAAAGATGTCTCGAACGGTCGCCGAGGCGGCATCGACGGCACTGCCCGGTTCAGCGAGCAACGCATCATCCAGCCTCCGCAATAAGGGAGTGCCCCTCTCTGGTACGAGCCTGCGCATCAGCACTTCAAACTGCCGCGTGAACGGAAGCACCAACAAGACACCCAACGTGTTGAAAATCGTGTGGAACGCAACAAGGGCAATCTGTGCATTCGAAACATCGCCATCCGTGATGTAGGGAGTGACCGCAGCGGAGTAAGGACCGAGAAGGAAAAAGGCCAATGTTGCCGTCAGCACATTGTAGATGACATGGGCGTAGCCCGTCCGGCGCGTCGCAGTGGATCCACCGAGCGTTGCAAGCGCGGCTGTGAAGGTGGTGCCGACATCCATCCCAATGACCAATGCGGCCGCCTGCGAAAAGGAAATCACGCCAGTGCTCAACGCGACCAGCGCCGTCGCAACGCCCGCGCTGGACGACTGCGTGACAATCGTGATGGCAATGCCCAAGAGCACGAGCTGAATACGGCCCGTGAATGTATCCTCGGGGAAATCCTCCGGTGTCACATGCCCCTTGAACATAAGCATGCCCTGTTGCATGGACTCGATGCCGACAAACAGCAGGCTGAATCCGGCGAGCGCCCAACCAAAGCTCTGCATCCGGCCGCGGCCGAACAACTTGAGCAGTGCCCCGACCAGCACCAGCGGCACCATCACCATTCCAAGTTTCAGCTTGAAGCCGACAATGGCGACGAGCCAACCGGTGACCGTCGTTCCAATGTTGGCTCCGAATATGATGCCCAGCGCCTGTGAAAACGTCAGTAGACCGGCACTGACGAAACCGACGGTCATCACAGTGGTAGCGCTCGAAGACTGTATCGCCGCGGTGCTAAGCGCCCCGGCAATGGCGCCTCTCAAGGGCGTACGCGTCGACCGGGCAAGGAAGCGGCGTAACGCCTCCCCGGACAATCCACGCAATCCCTCCGTGAGGATAATCATTCCGACGATGAACAGGCCAATGCCGCCTGCAACCATGAGTATCTGCATCGCCAACAACGAGACCTAGTGTGCAAGCCAGAGACCAAACAACAAAACGTTCTCACAGGGGGTCATAAACCGCACCAGCGCGCAATGGCATCGGTCAATGTTGTTCCGTGGTATTCCCTGTGCCGCCAATCCGAATTGGAACTCTCATCGCTCTCGGCCGCCCGGCGTGGAAACACGCCCCGAGCAAACGTCCATGAATGATGAAAGCGGAACTGCGCAAAATCAGTCAACAAAGCTTGTCGAGCTACCCCGTCTTGGATAGCTTAGCAAACCGGGCATCGATTGTTCATGTCAAACGGCTTTAGCGCCCCTAATGTTTACGCATTTCCAGTTCCGCGAGGCGTCTCATGTATCGATTGCTTCCAGTCACCATCGCTCTCGTTCTAGCAGCCGCCTCGCCGCATGCTGCCATGGCTGGAAAGCGGTATACGCATAACCTCTGTAAGGCAAAAACCATACAGGGCGCGACTGTCACTTTTAGATGCAAGCTGAACCGGAAGTGCTGTTTCAATCAGCTGACGGGACAAAGGAGCTGCGTCCCTAAAACCGCCATTTGTTTTTGATGCGCAAATGAAGGCAATGGTGCTTAAAACCGCAGGTCGACCGCTTCAGATGGTGGAGCGCGACACGCCGACACCGGCGGCGGGTCAGGTGCTCGTCTCGGTCAGCGCTTGCGCGGTCTGCCGGACCGACCTTCATGTTGTCGACGGTGACCTCGCCGAACCAAAGTTACCGATCGTCCCGGGCCATGAAATTGTTGGCAGAATTGTCTCAAAGGGAGAAGGCGTCGAGGACTTCAAGATTGGCGACCGTGTCGGTATTCCATGGCTCGGCCACACCTGCGGCACGTGTACGTTCTGCCACTCAGGTCGCGAGAAC
>JARFQY010000223.1 GCA_029287535.1 Filomicrobium sp. | reverse complement strand
TCTTGCGGCATTTCAAACTCCGGAGTTTGGCCTTGAGCCCGTTACCGTGCTCTTCCTGCACGGCGAGGATTTGCCATGGCGACTCCATGGCCTGATACAACCGCAATGGCGGTCGCAACCCGAATTCTGTTCCGCGTCTTGGACCTGCCTCAGCCCATAAAGGCATAAGGTAGAACGCTGTTGGCTGTATCGCGTGCCTCCGTCATCAGAGATTTGGTTGGCTTGCGCCGAGCGAAGAATGGGAGACGTACAAGGTCGGCTGCGCGTGCGAAGAGCGTACCGATCAGGAAGAATGGAAAGGTCAATGCGAAGATCATTTTGTACTCCGCGCGCGCGCGTTCGCGTGACTCAAGGCGCGACCTTCGGTCTTCGTTAAATGTCAAGGCCATGGTGTATCTCCTGCCTCTGTGTGGTCTTGCTTCTTTCAACTCAACGAACCTGCTGCGTTCCTCCGCATGATGGCCGCAATAACCGGCCCTCGATTTGCGCTAGCGCTGCGGCACAAGCTGGCGCGCTGCGCTACCCTCCAAACTCTTTCGTAAAAGCTCCGCAGTGATGCGCTCCGCTCCTTCGCGGCGCGCGGCTTGTTCGGTGGCATCACGCAGGCACTTGGCCGCAGAGATGCGACTGACCACCGGATGATTTTCAACTGCGCGATCGAGCTCACGGATGGCATCACGATCCCAGGGAAGCTCGCGGCTGGCGCGTCCAGGCGTCGCTTCAATTCGGTCGAGATCACTGCCCAGTGGAAGGATATGAAACAGCGCATCGAACAGCGCGTTGCAGACTTCCTGCACCATGTAAGTGGCGCCCGAATAACCCATGAATGGCGTGCCCAGGTGCCGTCGGATGAAGGTTCCCGGGAAGGACGCGGCAACGAAGGTGGCCCGAGAACCAATCTCGGCCAGATACATGCGCTCATTGTAACTGCCGAACACGACCAACGGCGTGCGGGTCTGAATCGCCTCGCGCACATCTTCGTTGTTCGTCTTGGAACCCGCGCATCGCGAGACTGCAAAGTTACAGGGAAGGCCCAGGTCGTCTTCCAGGAAGTGGCGAACGCCTCGAGAATACGTCTCGCCGGCCACAACTCCAAACGTCGCGGTGCCAAAGAAATCCTGTGTTACGGATCTCCACAGGTCCCACACCGGTTTGATCGTCGTGTGTTTTTCTCGCTCGATGAAAGGCTCGGGATCGAGGTCGAGCAATTCGCCGAGCTTGCGCAAAAACAGCGTCGTTGAATTGAGACCGATCGGTGCTTGCAGATAGGGCCTGTCGAGTTCCTCGCACAGCATCCGCCCGAATTCACGGTACATACAGACATTGGCCTCGGCATCGATCAGACGCGGCACCTCTGCAAGGTGGCTTCCAAGCGGGAAGACCATATGGACTTCAGCACCGATGCCTTCGATGAGCCGTCGCACCTCTGCCAAATCCGACGGCATGTTGAAGGTGCCGTACTGCGGGCCGATGATATTGACGCGAGGCTTCTGGCCATCCTTGCGCGGCCGAGGCTTTGGTCGTTTGCCGTTCTTGGCGCCAAACTCGGTCCACAGCCACTTCAGCGCACGGTCGGCGCTCTGCCACTGGTCTTCATCGATCGTGCGCGGCAAGAAGCGCTTAATCCCGGTGCCTTCCGGTGTGACACCGCCGCCAATCATTTCCGCAATCGAACCGGTGACGACGACCGACGGCAACTCGGGATCGAGCGCGCCATGGGCACGTTTCATGGCTTCCTCGGTTCCGTACTGGCCGAGTTCTTCCTCGGCGAGTCCGGTGACCACGATTGGAAGCTCATGGGGCGGCAGCCCGTCGGTGTAGTGCAGCACTGCCGTGACGGGAAGGTTCTCGCAGCCGACCGGACCGTCAATGATGACTTGAAGGCCCTTGATCGCGGTGAACGCATAGACGGAACCCCAATAGCCGCCGGCACGGTCATGATCACTTATCAGCATCCCACGGGCTCCTCTGACAGAGGTTTCGCGGGCTTGCGGGCACGTTGCTTTTTTCGGAACTCGGCATGCTCGTTCGGCACGTCTTCCCAGATGCCAGAGGCATCACCGGTGCCTACGCCTTCAAAGAAATCGCGCATGCTTTCAAAACGCTCGGTATTGGCAATGGCCGCATTGACGACTTGTGCGACGGAGCCGGCGCCTGCTGGCCCCATGAGCGGTCTGGCGGAAATCAGATTCGTGAAGTAGAGCGCCGGGATCGCCATCTGCTTGGCCTTTTGCACCACCGGCGTAGTGCCAATCGCCAGGTCGGGCTTCAAGGCCTCTAGAGCCGCTAGGTCCTCTTCGAGTGACGCGCGGAAATTCACCTCCACACCCCTGGCCTCGAGCCATTGCCGGTCAGCTTCGGACCATGCGTTCTTCGGGCAAGCCGTACCGACGTAGGGAACTTCTGCACCGCTTTCGACGAGAAGACGCGCGACGAGCAGCTCGGAGCCTTCATAGCCCGACAACGTCACGCGGCCCTTGACCGGCGCACCGGCCAGCGCGCCCTTGATCGCTGGCAGAATAGCGTTCTTGGCCTGGTCGATTTTGACTTGAGGGACATTGCAGGCCGTTCCGATGGCCTGCAGCCAATCGGCGGTTCCATCACAGCCAACCGGCGCCGATCCGACAACCGGCCGGCCCGCCGCTTCGAATTCGCGGAATGAAGCAGTGTAGAAAGGATGCAGGCCGGCAGCGACGGCACAGTCGAGCGCCGCGTAAAGTTCGCGCCATTCGCGGGTCGGCACCACCGGGCCGGCGGCCAGTCCCATCGGTTCGAGCATCATATTGATGGTCACCGGGTCGGCCGGAAAGATCTCACCAACGAGCGTGACGGTCGGGCGCTCTTCAACGCCTTGGCGTGGCGCAGGGACCGGGCCCTGCGCGATCTCCTTGCGCGCATAAGAAAGCATGGCGCCCGCCAGCACATCCTTCGCCTCGGCATGCGTTGGAACACCGAAACCGGGCACGTCGATCCCGATAATGCGGACCCCGTTTATCTGCTCGGGCAGCAATTGCAACGGCACGCCGGAAGCCGAAGGCACGCATAGGTTGGTGACGACAACGGCATCGTAGTGTTCCGGATCAGAAAGTTCATGAACCGCGTCACGGATATCCTCGAACAACTTGCCCGTGACAAGCGTCTCCGAATTGAAGGGCACGTAGCCGACCGTTCGGCGTGCACCGTAAAAATGCGATGTGAAAGTCAGGCCGTAGACGCAGCAGGCCGATCCGCAAAGCACGGACGCGGTACGGCGCATCCGCAAGCCAACGCGCAACGAACCGAAGGCCGGACACATGCTTTGCGGTTTGTCATGCGGTCCTTGCGGATAGTCGCGAGCGTACCCTTCGAGCACATCGCTCTTGCCTGCCGCTTGCGCCGCGCGTCGCATTTCGGCGGCACCGGCATGACAGCCCGCTGCGGCGAGATCGGGCTTGGTATCGGGAGCCGTTTTTGTTCGATTGTCAGCCACGGGGGGCGCTCCTCAAACCGTGTCGTAGATCACTTCGAGGGATGGCTTTTCGATCGACTTCGAGCCGCACATATCTTTCAGGGTTGCAGGTTCCAGAACGACGTCTCGACCCACGGCGTCGCCGGAGAACAGGCCGAGCAGGCCATCCTGGGTAACCGGTGTTGGGTGGCGTGGGGGAGCTTCGGCGACGTTGGTCGCAAGCTCTTCGAACAGCGGTCCCCAGCGTTCCCCGGGCGTAGCGACGATCTGGTAATTGGCGCTCTTGCGGCGAATGTCCTCGTCGGCGGGGATCGCGGCGAGGATCGGAATGTCGACGGCCTCGGCGAATGCTTGCGCTTCGCCGGTGCCGTCATCCTTGTTGATGACAATGCCGGCCACGCCGACGTTACCGCCAAGCTTGCGGAAGTACTCGACAGCCGAACAAACATTGTTGGCGACGTAGAGCGACTGCAAATCATTCGACCCGACAACGATGACCTTCTGGCACATGTCGCGAGCGATCGGCAGACCAAAGCCACCGCAGACGACGTCACCAAGGAAGTCCAACAAGACGTAGTCAAAGTCCCAGTCGTGGAATCCGAGCTTTTCGAGAAGTTCAAATCCGTGGATGATTCCGCGCCCGCCACAGCCGCGGCCAACTTCAGGACCGCCCAGCTCCATGGCGAAAACACCGCCACGTTTGAAGCAGACATCACCGATTGAAACATCTTCGCCAGCCAGTTTCTTGTTGGTCGACGTTTCAATAATGGTGGGACAACTGCGGCCACCGAACAGCAAGGACGTCGTATCGCTCTTGGGATCGCATCCGATCAGCAACACGCGCTTGCCTTGTTGGGCCATCATGTAGGAGAGGTTGGCGAGCGTGAAGCTCTTGCCTATGCCGCCTTTGCCGTAAATGGCGATGATCTGAGTTTCTTTTACCGGGCGGGGGTCGGGTTCTGGCTGGCGCTCGGGCTCATGCGGTGGTTCGCCACCGCCTCCACCGCCACTGCCGTTGTCGATAAAGCTCTCGACATCGTACCGATCGGCCCTTCCCGGTGACAGTCCGTCATGCGCCGTCATGGTGTTTCATCCCTCCAATCGAGCACCATTTTCAGGCACTCTGGGTCTGCGAACGCCTTGCGATAGGCGTCTTCTGCGAGTTTTGCTGGCTTCCGGTGAGTGATGAGGCCGTCGAGCGCCAACGCCCCCGAACAGATCAAATCCGTGACCGCGCGGAGATCAGCGGGTTGCCATTGCGCGGCAACTCGGATGCGCGCCTCGCACATGAAAGCCCTCGGGAATGCGAAGGAAACGCGATCGCTGTAAAAGCCTGCGAGCGTGATCTCGCCCGCCGGAGCGAGCCTGGAAATCAGGCTATCGAGAATGCCCGCATCACCGCTGACGTCGCAGATGGCGTTGTAGCCCTTCTCGTCGTCCGCATCGGGGGCAATGACCTGATAACCTCGAGCACCCTGCTGGCGGGCAGACGCACGCTCCCATACCGTCGGTGGTGCATGGCCCAGCGCGATTGTGATCCGCGCGATGAGGCGGCCAAGAACACCATGGCCGACGACGAGCTCTGGAGGCTTATTGCAATCGATCGCATGGTAGGCCGTCGCGGCCAGTGCCAATAGAACGGAGTTCTCACCCAAAGTGGCAGGGACCGGAACAACACGGTTGGACGGCACCACCAATCTGGCGGCGGCACCACCAAATAACGCATGCACATCCTTGAAGCAGCGTGCACCCGGTACAAAGACCAATTCGCCACTCTTCAAGCCGGCGCCGGCCTGAGCCGAGACAACCTCGCCGACACTTTCATAGCCAGGAACCAGCGGATAACCCATGCCGGGGAACGGCGGCATTGTCCCGGAATACAAAAGCCGTTCCGTGCCCGTGCTGATGCCACTCCAGCGCACGTCAACAATGACATCGCCGTCGCCCGGCGCTTCCAGATCGACACGGCCGAGCCGAAGGTCTTCCGGCCCTTTCAGCACAACAGCGAGCGTGTCCATCTGGCGTACTCCACTTCAGATCGCCGCAAAGGCGGCCATCCTCGAACAAGTCCAGATGTCAACTTAAATGGACATACTTAAGTGTCAAGATAAATGGTCATGTTCCGCGTCTGCTTTTTGGCTTTGGGGGACACTAATTCACAGCGGCAAACGCGACCGATGGGCACCCGGCGACCGCCAACCAGGCTTACTTGCTAGACAAACTAGGCCTCGCCGACGACCAGGCCGGTCTGCAAGGGCATGCGCGTCGCCACCACCCATGAGCGGGAAAAGCCGGCAGCCCTCAGCAATTCCATGAGTTCAGTGGGACGTCGGGCGCGGCCGGAGCCCATGGCGAGCAGGTAGAACCCGAAGTAGGCATCCCCGACACGCTCGGCTCCTGGTGCATCAGCCATCGGCTCTGCGATCAATAACCGTCCCCCGGCAGGCAACGCGGCCCGCACAGCCTTGAGAAGCGCCAGTACTTTTTCATCGCCATGATCATAGAGCACGCGCACGAGTGAGATGATGTCGGCGCCGGGCGGCAGTCGATCACGGACAAAATCCCCGCCGATCGCACGAGCGCGCCTCCCCAATCCTTCCGCAAGAATACGTTCACGGGCCCGCTGCGCGACGTTGGGAAGGTCAAATACGCGGACTTCCAGATCAGGCGCGGACCTAGCAGCAGCGAACGCGAACGTGCCGTCGCCACCTCCTACGTCAAGCAAAAGGCTGTGACGCTGCATTGGATAGGCCGCCAGCACCTCTTGAGCGATGAACTGTTGAGATGCGGACATGAGATCGGAATACTCCGCCACGCTTTCGCTCGACAAGTCGGCGGGCCTGGCGGACGTCGCATAAGACCAGTAGGAATTCAGCTTCGCACCCTGCACCTCACCG
The DNA here is from genome assembly GCA_029287535.1 of Filomicrobium sp. GTDB lineage: Bacteria > Pseudomonadota > Alphaproteobacteria > Rhizobiales > Hyphomicrobiaceae > Filomicrobium. The sequence continues at coordinate 4,461 of JARFQY010000223.1, read as the reverse complement.
CGAAGCAGCGCAACGGGATCTCGCAGATCGTCATAGAGATCGGCATGGTGACGAACCATCGCCTTCACGCCCGGGTTGGCATTGAGCGCCGCACCCAACTCACCCAATCCGACACGATCGCCACTGCGTCGTTCAAGCAGCTTCAACGCAATGCCGGCATCCACCAGCCTGCGTGTCGCATCAGGCGACAGCTTGGCCTCACGAGCAATCTCATCCAGTGAAAGGGCTCTGTCGTGAAGCATCTCAAACAGGCCAACCTGCAGACAAGCCTTGAGAATTTGGGAATAAACGAAGCCCGCGCAGAGATCGAACAGCTCGCTTGCCTTGTGCCTTCCAATCCCCCGGGTCAGCGGATTTGAGATCACAAAATTTCGGATTCTGGGGTCGCCAACAAGGCGATTACGGAACGCGCGCAGCCGGTCAGTTACGCCGGCGACAGCGTCAACTCTCCAACTCGCCCCGACGGACTTCATGCTGCACGAGCGGCAAGCTGCCTCGGGATGAAGCGCCGTGTCTCCGCCTCGATCATGGTACGCAGGTCAGCCTGCCCGGCGCAATGCGGCACCGAATCGACAGCCGCTCGGATCAACTGTTTCAAGTACCCCACACCACCTGTCACACCGTGTTCGGCAATCACATTTGGTCGCCCGTGAAGCCCATCTTGACCGACCGGCTTGCCAACGTCTTCAGGCTTGGAAAAAGCATCATGGAGGTCGTCGGCCACCTGATAGGCCTCACCGAGTTTCTCACCCAGAGCACGCCAAGCCGTCGGGTCGTTGTCCGCCGCCACAGCCCCCGCGCGAACCGCAGCGACAAAAAGCGATCCCGTCTTGGCCCGCTGGTATGCGGCGACGTCCACAACCGGTTCGCTTTCCCAAGCCTGACCGCCAATGATGCCACGGGCAGCACTGACCGAGTCGCTGAGAATGCGCATTAGAGCCGGAGCCACGCGTGGCGTGTCCGCGACCGCCTCGCAAAGCGTTTCAAAGGCCAAAACAATCATCGCATCTCCGGCAAGAACCGCAATCGGCTCGCCGAAAGCGCGATGCACGGACGGCTTGCCCCGTCGCATCGCAGCGTCATCAAAGCATGGCAAGTCGTCGTGCACGAGAGACGCGCAGTGCATCAACTCGATTGCCGCCCCCGCACCAACGCTAACCTTGCGACTCGTGCCCCCGCAAGCCTCGGCCACAGCCAGGCACAACCGCGGTCGTATCCGCGCGCCTCCGGGGAAAACAGCATAAGAGATCGCACGCGAAAGCGTCGGAGGTGCACCAGGACACGAGGTTCGAGCCACGGCCTCCGATAGGGCCACTTCAATGCGCTGTTCGATAGTCATGCGGCGCCACCTCGCAAATAAGTGTCAATTTTAATTGCCACATTCTAATGTAAATTTATACTGACGCCTATGGCAAGCCAAACTCGAACGATTGATGCGAATACCTACTCTCGGCGCCGCCTCTCCGTGGTAATGCGCGGCGAACGCACCGTCGTTGTCGGTGCGGGCGTTGCGGGCCTTAGCGCCGCAATCACACTTGCGTCCCGGGGCCGGCCGGTCGTGTTGTTTGAAACTGCGGAAAATCCGGGCGGAAAGATGCGGCAAGTGGAGGTCGCCGGGCAGCTGATTGACGCCGGCCCCACTGTCTTGACCATGCGTTGGGTGTTTGAACGCATGTTCGAGGAGGCCGGGCTTCAGCTCGATACCTTCGTGACCACACGGCCCATGGAGGTGTTATGCCGCCACTTTTGGCAGGACGGAAGCCAGCTTGATCTGTTTGCTGACCGGAAGCGGTCCTACGATGCCATCGCGGCGTTCGCGGGAGCGGCTGAAGCGAACAGGTACCGGGCTTTTGCAAGTCAGGCAGAACGCCTTTACCGCGCCCTTGAACCGACGTTTATCGATGCAACGCAGCCCAATGCCGTGTCGCTTGCAATGCGCATGTCGCGCGTCGATGTTGGAAGCCTAACGTTGCTGAATCCCACAGCGTCCCTGTGGCAGACCCTCTGCAGGCGCTTTACGGATCCGCGTCTGCGTCAGCTGTTTGCTCGCTACGCCACCTACTCAGGAGCGTCTCCCTACGAGGCCGCCTCAACCCTCATGCTGATCGCCCACGCCGAGCAGGCGGGCGTGTGGACGGTTGAAGGTGGGATGTACGAGCTCGCACGCGCAATGGCACGGCTGGCTACGTCTTTAGGTGTCGAGATACACACCGGATGCAAAGTCCAGTCTCTGCTCGAGTCCGGTGGCAAGATCAGCGGCGTGAAACTTGCGAACGGTGACGAGATCGCCGCAAACGCAGTGGTTCTCAATGCCGACGCTGCGGCATTGTCTGCCGGACTGTTTGGAGACGCATTCAAGAATTCTCTCGCTTCGGAAGTTCGACCAGGCCGATCGCTTTCCGCCCTGGCGACCGCCATCGTGGGGCGGGCACGGGGCCGCCCCCTGGTTCGGCACAACGTCTTCTTCTCGACCGACTACAAGTCTGAATTCACTGATATTTTCCGGGCCGGCAAGCTGCCGCACGAACCGACCGTCTACCTGTGCGCACAGGACAGGCGCGGAACCGCGCGCACGCTACCACCATCCGATTCCGATGAGCGGGCCCTCGTTCTCGTGAATGCGCCGGCCGACGGAGACCGGCGAAACTACTCAGAAGCGGAGATCGAAGAATGCTGGGAAAGAACTCAAGCGGTGCTTCGACGGTGCAACCTCGAACTCGACGTGGAGGCAGCGAACCGGAGGACGGAAACGCCAAACACGTTCCACAAGCTTTTCCCCGCGACGGGTGGCGCACTGTATGGCCGCAGCTCACACGGTTGGGACGCAGCATTTCAGCGCCCTGGCAATCGAACGCTTATCCCGGGGCTCTATCTCGCTGGCGGCAGCGTCCATCCCGGGGCTGGTGTACCGATGGCAGCCCTCTCCGGGCGTCAGGCAGCTGCGAGCCTGCTGGCCGACCTCGCTTCGACCAGGAGATCTCACCAGGTGGCTACATCTGGTGGTATCTTGATGCGCTCAGCAACGACCGGCACCACGGACTGACCGTTATCGTGCTCCTCGGTAGCGTCTTTTCTCCATACTATGCTTGGTCAGGGCGACGCGATCCGCTCAACCATTGCGCCGTCAACGTCGCGCTTTACGGGCGCGGGCCCAACCTGTGGACCATGACCGAGCGGCGGAGCGATGTGGTCTCCCGCAGCAGCAAGCATTGCGCCATCGGACCGAGCACGGTCGAATGGACTGGCACCGAACTGCGCCTTGAACTGTGCGAACTGGGCAATCCGCTGCCCCGACGGATCGTTGGCCGGATCCGCCTCATTCCTGAAGTCATCACCGATCGGCACTTCGTTCTGGATTCCAAGAATCGCCACGCCTGGTGGCCGATTGCACCGCGCGCCCGTGTTGAAGTCGAGCTGCGTCGGCCCGCTCTCAATTGGAGCGGTTCGGGCTATCTTGATATGAATGCGGGCGACGAACCACTCGAAGATGGCTTCTGCCGCTGGGATTGGTCACGGGCCGATCTTGGAGATGGCGCCGCTGTTCTCTACGACACGACGCGGCGGGACGGTACAAACCAGGCGTTGAGTCTGCGGTTCGACCGAAGCGGTTCTGTCGAACAATTCCAGCCCCTCAGCCGCCAGCCGCTGCCGCCAACTCCAATCTGGCGCATCAAGCGGCACACGCGAGCCAATGGTGACGAAGCGCAAATCCAGAAAACACTGGAAGACACCCCCTTCTATGCGCGTTCGCTGTTGCACACCAAAGTGCTCGGTGAAAAAACGACCGCGATGCACGAGAGCCTTTCGCTTGATCGTTTTTCAACGCATTGGGTCAAGGGCCTAATCCCGTTCAGGAACCCACGCGTTTTCTGGTGATATCATCAAGAGATTGGGCAAGGAAACTCGATGCAGACCACCACGATCTCCTGCTTCCGCTTCGAAAGCGTCGCCGCGAAGCTGTGGGCTTTCAGCCAAATGCAGTTTGCGCGGGGACCGCTCGCCCGCACACCCGGCGTTTTGTTTTGCAAACTCATGGGATCGGGAACCGGTGAGAGCTTCCATCCGATACCGAACTTCGGTGTGTATGCCGTTTTGTTGATTTGGCCGTCGATGGCGGACGCCCGCAAGGGATTGGCGGACAGCACGGTCCTGGCCAACTATCGCAAGAACGCGGCAGAACACCTCACCGTATATCTGCAAACTCAATCCGCATGGGGGCTGTGGGATGGCCTTGCCCCATTTGACCCAAATGACACCGACGCACCTGAAACACGGCCGATTGGCGTCCTGACCCGGGCGACGCTTCGAAAAGGCAACCTGTATGAGTTCTGGAAAAGCGTTCCCTCGGTGAGCGATTCGCTGAAGGATGAGCCCGGGTTGATCTTCAAGCTGGGCATGGGTGAAATCCCCTGGGTGCAACAGGTCACCTTCTCAATCTGGCGAGATGCAAAAGACATGCGC
>JARFQY010000222.1 GCA_029287535.1 Filomicrobium sp. | reverse complement strand
GGATCAGGTCGTGCAAGACGGCGGGGTGAGGCTGCCGCCTACCCAACCGAAACGCACGCAAGACCTGACGAGCGCGCGCTAGCCAATGATCCGGCGCCTGGAAGACCTCGACCTGCAGCTGTCGTGGTGGCACGTCGACCTTCAGAGCCTCGCACGCCTCGGTAATTGTCTCATCGTCCAGGGAGAGTGCGTGAATCTCGAAATCACCGCCCGAGAAGAAGCATAACTCGCTGCCGTCGGCGTAGACCAGGACGGTGTCCCGGTCCACGTCGTGACCGCGCCAGTATAGGCGCCGCATCCCGGTCTCCATGATGATAAAGGTTGTACGCTCGCGCGGTGCAGCGCCGAATTGTTCGAGGCTCGCCGAGAAGCGTGCATGGCCGATCCCGATCGAGCCGAGACTGGACTGAACGACATGCCCTACAGCGCGACCTGCCGGCCGCGTGATAGGACGGAAGTCGAGATTCCAGTGGCGCACCGTGCTCATCAAATCGTCGATGTCGAGGAAATGAGCATCGACCAGTCGCACAAACTCAATATCGCGAAGATAGCTCATGGTTCGAGTTTGCGTTTTTTCGATCACCGGTCAAGGCCGCTTTGCGGTATCGATCGACCGGAACAATGAGGTCCAAAGGCTAGGATTGGAGCGGTCAAGCCGGTTCTGCTCGTCCACGAGACGGTGGGTGGAGATAGGGGCTGCCGAAAGGCCTGGGAAGGGGGGCGCGATGATCAATGGAAGTTTGGGCGGCAGCTTGATTCGAAGGAGATTTAAATGAGCCAACCACATAACCCTTACGGCAAACGCCCTGGAGGCGGGATCACCCTGCCCGACTACTACCGGCCCACTCCCGGCTGCAGCAGCAACAACTTCTTTCCCCCGAACGAGCTACTGCCCAAGGGCGAGATGCGCATCTGTTTCACTGGCAGCACACCCTGGCCGCCGACGCTGCAACAGTCCGGCACCTCGATCGTGTTGGAACTGGGCAACGGCACGCCCTTTCCGCGTCGGCTATTCTTTGATTTCGGCAACGGCTGCGTAAAGAACATCATTCAGTTGGGCATCTTGCCCCCGATGGTACGCGACATCTTCATCAGCCACCTACACGTCGACCACTATGCGGACCTGCCGTACTTCATGCCCTTCCGCGCTTGGTCGGGCGGTTGGCGCAACGGGCTTCGCATCTTCGGGCCGACGGGCGACCGCCCCGAGACCGGCACCAAGTACATGGTCGACAAGATGCACGAGATGATGACGTGGCATCTGGAGAATTTCGACCATTGCCCGATCGGCGAAGGCTACAATACCGAGGTCGTCGAATTCGACTACAAGGATGAAGGCGGCGTTGTTCTGGAAGAGCCAGGTTTAAAGGTTACCCATTGGGCGCGCAGCCACGTCAAGAACGGCGCATCCGCCTACCGTGTGGATTGGGAAGAAGCCGGCCTGTCGTTTGTCTGGACGGGCGACGGGCGCCCTGATGAGAGCACGATCAAGTTCGCGAAAGGTTGCGACATCTTTGTGACAGAGGGCCAGGCTGACGTTCCGAAATTATTCAACTACAAATACGGTACACCAACAGAGGTCCTGCAATTCACGATCGACACCTACCACACGCCGTATTATGCGGCAGGATATTTGATGAATGAAATTCAGCCGCGCGCAGGAGTGATCTGTCATTATACGGAAAACCCTGAGGGCGAATCGATTTCTGAGATTCGCGCCCACTGGGACGGTCTGTTCATGTGGGGCGGTCCTGACATCAAGGTCATTAATGTCACCAAAGATCGGATTTGGGAACGTATGGCGCTACGGCCTGAAACACCGGCCATGCAGCCGCCAAATCCAAACACTCTTCCGGTCGAAATGTTCCCCGGTGGCAAGCTTCCAGACTATGTCCAGATGCCCAAACCGCGTCTTCCGCGGGAAGAGCAGCAGGATGCATTCCTGCGCGACCGCGAATTGGACCCGGCCTTGTACACACCCGAGGATGTCCAGCGTCCGCTGACGCAGCACTACGACGAAGAAATGTTCCGTGTGGATATCCAAGCCTTGATCGCTGCGCGCGAGGGCAGATAGGTCCGGAGGCAAATTGGTAACCGTTGCGCTCAACTCTGGCGCAGCGGTCTAGCAATGTGGTTTAGATGAGTTGAAACATGACAGACGCAACTTCGGCGCCCGTGCCACTGACAATCCTGACCGGATTTCTCGGCGCAGGAAAGACTACCCTCCTGAACCATATCCTGACCGGTGATCATGGACTAAAGGTTGGTATTCTCGTAAATGATTTTGGCTCCATTAACGTGGACGCAGAACTGGTCGTGGATGTGGAAGACGGCATGGTCAGCCTCGCCAACGGCTGTGTCTGCTGCCAGATCCGCGACGATCTGGTACAGTCGGTTGCCCACCTGCTGTCGCGCGAGGAACCGATCGAATACGTCATCCTCGAAGCCAGCGGCGTCGCCGACCCCGCCAGCATCTACATGACCTTCGTGGACTCCGCCTACCGCGACAAGATCCGTCTGGACAGTGTGACCTGTGTTGTCGATGCGGATCAGGTTTTTACCTACGACGACCCAGACCTTGCGAAACTGAAGCTGCAACAGATCGGATTTGCTGATCTCGTGATCTTGAACAAGGTGGATCTGGCAGGCGCAGAGGGCGCAGCGAAGGTCAAGCGTTGGATTGAGAGCCACTTTACCCGTGTCCGGATCGTGCCGGCCATATCTTGCGAAGTGCCCCTGGAGATCCTGCTCTCCGTGGGGCGGTTTGACGTGGCGCAGGCGATGGCCGATCGTCCGGGCCCCCGCACCCATGATCATGTCCATGGTAAAGACCACCACGATCATGGCTCGTTCTTCAGCACCTGGAGCTATACCGGCGACCGACCGCTGGCACGCAAGACCCTGGAGCGGATGATCAAGCGCGAACTCCCAGCCAATATCTACCGCTGCAAGGGATTCGTCTATTTTGCCGACGATCCGAGCCACCGCTACGTCTTGCAGGTGGTCGGGCGGCGTGTCGACCTGGTGCAGGATCGGCCCTGGGGGACGGACGCGCCCCAGAGCCGGATAGTGGCCATCGCACACAAATCGACGCTAGACCCGGACCATCTGAACGAACTCTTCAACTCTTGCGTGGCCGCGTCGAGGCGAGGTGCGATCGACCAGATCAATCCAGTAGTGATCGGGCAATAGCGCCGTGCACGAGTGGGAAAAGTTGGTCACGACGGCCGCCAACTTCATCCAAATCATTTTTGAAAGTGCGAGTGTCCTTGTCGTCGCGACGGGGGGAGTTGCATTCGTCGTCATGCTCCTCTCTGACAAACTTCAGAACTCTGAACCCAAAGCCAGAAACACTCTTGGGAGATACTTGATTGTTGCATTGGAGCTTCAGCTTGCTGCTGATATTATTGCCGCTGCGACGGACCCAACAATCGAAGAGCTTGGCAAACTAACTGTTATTGCCGTTATCCGAACCTTTCTAGACTACTTTCTAGTTCGCGAAATACGTGAGGAGAAGCCCAAGGAGTGACATGATGAGCCATAAAATACTCTTGGAACGCTGAAATGGATTTCGACGACGAAGATGTTCCGCGCCGGAGCTCCCTCGAATTGGCAGAGGCAAGAACGGATCTTGCCTTCGAGCGGTCCCGAATGGCGTCGGATCGCACGACGATGGGCTATATGCGTACCGCAGTTTCGCTGATTGGGTTTGGGTTTTCGATTCCTGCCCTCTTTAAGGTGTTGACCGATGTGCCGGGTTTGGAAAATGCGCCGGTGGAGCGGGCACGGTTCATCGGAGTTTTCATGCTGGTGCTGGCGGTTTTCATGCTCTCTACCGCCATACTGCAGCAGGTGCTGTTTCTCAGACGTTTGGCCCAAGCGACGGAACGTGCCTTTCCGTTCTCGGTGGCGCTGCTCGCATGCATCGTAGTCCTGGCGATAGCGTTGTTCGCGGGCGCAAACATCCTCTTCAACATTGAGCTGTTTTGATGGAAACGTCGGTGCCATTCGGGACCACGGTCGAGCTTCTCATTTACGTCTTCGTCGCGCTCGCCATGCTCTGCATCGGGATGAGTGCCACACTCGGCGAGATGCTGGCGTTGCTTCGCGACGGCACCCGGATCACCCGTGTCATCGTGGCAAATATTGTGATCCCGCCGGTTGTAGCATTGGGTCTTGTGTCGCTACTACCGATGAACGATGCGGCGACATCAGTGTTGTTGCTACTCGCGTTCGCCTCCGGCGGCATCAACGCCGTGCAGTTCTCGACGAAATCGCCAGGACAGCTCGCCGCAGCAGGCGAGCTGCTGTTTCTGTTGTCGGCGATCGGCCTAGTCGCAGCACCCGTAGCAGCCGGATTGCTGCTTCCGTCAGATGCAACCATCAGCTTTCCGCTTGACGAACTGACGTTTCGAGTTGCCGCACTTATCGCCGCGCCTCTTGGGATCGGAATGGGCGTCCGAGCATGTGCCCCAGAAATCGCCGAGAAGATCTACAAACCGATGATGCTGGGCTCGACGCTTGCCTTTATCGCGTCTGTTCTTCTGAGCATGAGTGTAAGGCAGGACGCCTTGAGTGGGCTTGGCACTGGGACTGCGGTGGCTATGCTCGCTTTCGTGCTGATTTTGATGGCCACCGGATGGTTTTTTGGTGGTCCGGAAGCGGAACACCGTCAAATCTTGGCGACCTCGACAAACCTGCGAAACGTTGGATTGGTCTACGTCCTCGTCGATGGGTGTTGCAACAATCCCTTGTTTTCGACGGCCGTGCTCGCATTTATGGCGATCATGGTCCCGCCTAACCTTGCGCTAACCGTGGCGTGTGCGCTTTGGCGCAAACGACAAGTTGGCTAACCGTCGACGGAGCGCGTTGTGACATTTCGACAATTCTGCAGAAAGTGGACGGTCGCGGAAGGCGAATTTGGATGATGAAAATAGTACGCTTGCGTGGCGCAGCGCAGAATTCATCGGGGCTCGCCGAGCAGGATGCATGGCCGGTCCTGATCGAGCCGAGGGTCGACGAACGATCTGCACGGTGCTGATGGGATCGTCGATGTCCAGGAAATGAGCAACGACGAATTGCATGAGTTCGATTTCGGGATCATAGCTCATGGTTCGAGTTTGCGTTTTTTCGATTACTACTCAAGTTTCGCTCGTGGTAGCTATCGACCGGTTAATAATACTGGCCGGAGGCTAAGCCGTTTATCTCGTGGCCTCAGTCTGGAGGGGGCCTTCGTCGGGCCGCCTACAAGCTCCCTGGTCCACTCATCACGGCCCAAGCTTCGCTATGCGCTAGAGGAACGTCCACCGACGGAGGATAGAGCCTTGATAAGTACGGTTACTCGCGCTGTGGTCGCGTGCTTTGTTTTCTTGATCTTGGTGACAGAGGTTAACGCTCAGTCGAAAATTGTCCGGGATGCCGAGTACTACGTGCTTGAAGCTCAGAACGGCGAAAAATGGGCCGCAGAAGACCAGTCGATCGACGAGGCACTCGCCGCGTTCCGCGAGAAAAACGGCGGCAAGCCACCCAACATCCTCTACATCCTGATCGATGATATCGGCTTCGGCGACCTAGGCAGCGAGACCCTCAACGCGGTCCGCGGCTACAAGACCCCGTCGATCAACCAGCTCGCCGCCGAGGGTATGCGTCTCGCGCGCATGTACACCGAGCCATCCTGCACCCCGACCCGGGTCGCCTTCATTACCGGTCGCCACCCTTTCCGAAACGGAATGGGAAATACCTCGGTCGACATATCTGGCTTCGGACTGGCTGCAAAGGAGGTCACGCTTGCCGAAATCCTGTCTGAGACTGGCTACAATACCGTCCACATCGGCAAGTGGCACATGGGCGACATCAAGGAATCCTGGCCCAACTTCCAGGGCTTCGATTACGCCGCCTTCCCAATCCACCAGCAGGGTCAGCTGACCATCTTCCACGATGACGCCGCGGACGAGGAAGTGTCCATCGGGATCGGCGACAACAATTACGACAGCCGCTTCACGCTCGACCGCTGGCTGCGCACCGATGCCTCCAGCATGGTGACTGGCGTTGAAGGCACGCGCGACCAGAATGTGCGCGAAGTGGGCATTGAGGCTGGTGAGCGCTGGAACGAGGCAAAGTACCACGACATGAACGTGCGTTATCAGAAACAGGTGATGGCGCAGCTACGCAAGCTCGCGCAGGAGGACAAGCCGTTCTTCTTGCAGTACTGGCCGCTTTACCCCCTCACCGGACCGCGCACGACGACGGAGCAATACACCACGCCGAACGGCGGTACCTATGTTGAGAAGATGAAGCTGGTCGACCGATGGATTGGTGAGCTTTTCAAGGAGATGGAGAAGGTCGGCGTCGCCGAAAATACGATCGTGATCATTATGGGCGATAATGGCCACTTTACTAAGTATTCGCCCCAGTCGGGCTATACGCCGATGATCTTCCGAGGCGGCAAGGGCGACACGACTGAGGGCGGCGTGCGCGTCGATGCCTTCGTGCGCTGGCCCGGTATGATCGACGCGGGCTCGGTCGCAAACGACATTTTCCATGTCAGTGACTTGTTCACGACGCTTGCGCGCATTGGCGGGGCCACTGACAAGATCCCAACCGATCGGATTATCGATGGCATCGACCAGACGTCGCTCCTGCTCAACGGTGAGACCCATGGCCGTCGGGACTACGTGTTCCTCTACAATATCAACAAGCTCGAAGCGGTGGTGAAGGAGCAGTACAAGCTCGCGATTCCTGGCGGCAATATTGAGAATGCCGTCCTCGCAAAATTCTACGATCTCTTTCGCGATCCACAGGAGAGGTATCCGGTCTCGACCGAGATCGGCGCGTGGGGCGGCGCGAAGTTTGTTCGCATGGTTCAGCGACACTTGAAGCGCAAGGCCAAGTATCCGGATGAAGGCCCTGCTCTCGGCATGCCCTACGAGGGTATTGAGAACCTACGGCCAGAATCGAAGGCGGCTGTCCAGCAGTTCCTGTTTATGGTCAAGACCCCCGAGAAGTAGAAACCCGATCCGACGACCTACGAAAGCCGACAA
>JARFQY010000164.1 GCA_029287535.1 Filomicrobium sp. | reverse complement strand
CGTCGGGGTCGGCGTTTTCCTGAATAACAAGCGAAGCTGATGTGTGCCGGATGAAGACCGTGAGCAGACCATCCCGCGCACGGTTCTCGCGAAGCCAGCTGTCGACCTCGAGGGTAACATCGTAAAACCCGGGCCCGGCCGTATCTGAGACGACCTGGCCGAGCATCTGCTGCATGCTATCCATTTCTCAAAGCGGTGTGCTTCCCGGCGGCTGGTCACCGGGTTTGGCCGGTTCCTCGGCCTCGGGAGGTTCCTGGGCCCCGGGAGGTTCCTCGGCCCCGGGAGGTTCCTCGGCCTCGGGCGCGCTGCGCGGTGCGGTCTTCTCACCAAATCTCTCAAAGCGATCACGGAACTTGCGAATCATACGCTCCAAATAGTCAATTGCGGTGTCAACATCTTCCTCATCCGGCAGCGTGAACTCTCGCAGTCCTCCAGGTGGAAATCCGCCCGGAGGACCACCGGTCGGCGGACCGTCGCCGGTTTCATTGTTGCCTTGTTTCCCGGTAACGAAGGTCTCTTCTAATCGCCGGATTTCCTCCTTGAGCTCCAAATTCTCGGCTTCCAGCCGGTCAATCTCGTCGCGCAGGCTCGTTTGTCGGTCTTCCATTGGCAGGCACGACCAGCCACTTGGCCGTCTGCTGCAATACGCCATGGAGCCGGTCTCTCTATCGAGGCGTATGACTCCGTTTTCGACCGGTGACATCGAGAAGCGGCCGCTGGTTTCGGCCTGAGCGCAAACCACCATCAAGGGAATAAAGGTGGCTGCAAGCCCGCTACGAAAACAAAAAATACTCACGGGGTGTCTCCAATTCGACTGGTCTTACTTGGCTATGACGCAAGCTTGACGTTCCAGCAAACGCTACCTGCCAACTGTGTCTATTCTAGCCGATGGGCCTGATTTTTCAGCTCCTATCATGACAGCAGCGTCCTTTGCCGGGGCGCGGATGGCCTGCGGCGAGCCTTCATAATCAGGTGAACCGCCGACAGAGCGTCGAGAGTCCTATGCAAGTCGTCGTGCGACTTTGTCCGAAGACAGTACCAGTCGTCCAAGAATAAAAACCAATTTAACCGATCATTTACTGCGAACTGCGAGCTTTGCTTTATCCGATTCAAAACAGTGCCGCGTCTGGATTCATTTTTTGCTCAAAGACCGGCCGATGGCAAACGGACTTACGCCCACCCTCCGTCATCGGAGTCGCTGGCCGCTTAGAGCGCAGACCGAGTGACAGGGGACGGGGAAGCAATGTCGTTACAAGACGAACAAGCCATCAGTGCAAAGGCCATTGAGGCCGAGGATGAAAACGTCAATGTCCCGACCGCGGACATGCAGGCCATCCTGAAGCTCATTTCAATGCAGCTTGAGGGCGCTGATCAGCGTCATACCGAGGCGCTGGGCGATATGTACGAGCGGCTTCAGGCCATCTGCAACGACGCTCAGCTGACGCAGGAAGAAGCACCTGCCGAGTTAACGCCTGCGCTCGAGCGTCTTCAAGAGGGCATCGAGCAGCTCGCGCAATTGATGGCCAGCGAAGAGTCCGCCGCCGAAGAAGTCGCTCAACCCGCCACAGAGCCGGCCGCTCAACCCGAAAGCCACCAGCAAGTCGAGCAAGCTGCCGCGCTGGACGTTGAAGAGGAGCCGGCCGATGTCGGATCTGAACCGGCCGACATTTTCGATATGTCATCGCAAGCAGATTTCGATCAGCAAAGCAGCGGTTTGATCTCTCACTTGTTTCCTGCCCCTGAAGCCAATTTCGAGCCAGAAGAACGCTCAGCTGAAATGAGCGCTGACGAAATGGAAATGACGGAAGACGTCTTCGCCGACAATGCAGCCGATCAGGTGGAGCACTCTGCCAATCACCAACAAGAAGGATTCGGCGAGCCTTCGCCGGCTTCAAGCATGAGCGAGACCCCATTGTCGGCCATCGAGAACGCCAAGCCCGCCAACGAAGACCTACCAGGGCCAGAAGCGCAGGAGAGTGTCGCCGGCAGTGTGGAGCAACCCTGGGACTTGGAGTCCGCAGAAGCGCTGACCCGCATCTATGAGTCGGGCGAAGCTGGCTTTGCCATGCACCCGCCCCTGGTTCCCGGGATGCTCCCTGGAATGATGCCGGGTGGCTCCGAATTTGAGATGGCGGGCGGTGCTCCGGGTATGGATCGTGTAGATGCAGCGGATCAAGACTCCGCTCGCCACGAGCCGCACGCTTCCGAAGTCCAGGTGAGTGCCAGCGCATTTGAAGTGACCGGTGCTTCGAATACGACCCAGCCGATCGACCAGGACTGGCTGGAGGAGCGCTTCGCTGAAATCGCCGTCAAGGTCGAGGAGGCAATGCTTGCTCTTCGCGACGACGAAGCACTTGAGGACCTGAGCAGCCGCTTTGGCGAATTCGAGCAACGCTTCGGGGACGCACTCGAGGATGTTGCCAAACGCCAAGACATCGATGCTTTGAAGGTCGCCGAGTCCCAGATCGATTCGATGCTCGGGTACTTCGAGCGTGTTGAAGCCCAAGTCGCCCGCATCGACGATTTGGAGGGTCAGCTACAAAGCATCATCGAGCGCATTTCCGATGACGACTTGGCCCAGCACTTCGCTCATCAGCGCGACAACGCCCAGGCTGAATACGCTGAGATCGCCGAAACCGTAGCGGAAACGGTTGCGCAACGCTTTCTTGCGGACAACGGCGGTCAAGGAGATGGCGCTGCTGTTTCCGAGGTCCGTGAGTCACTCGAAGCTTTCATGGCCGAGCGTCGTGAGCATGATGCTGCATCAGCCTCGATGCTCGACACTGTCCAGCAGGCCTTGATCAGCGTCCTCGACCGGATTGAGGCAATGGACAGCGCCGAGGTCGGCGCCCGCGAAACAGCACCCTCAGGTGTTGACACTCCTGACATGTCCCAGGAAACGGCACACGTTCTCGGAGAAGATTCCTTTGAGCAGCAAGAAGAAGCCGCGGGCCTCGGTCCTGAAGCTTCCGCTGCCTCGGAAGCCTATCCGCAGCAGCTGGAGTATCCGGCGTCCGTCATGGGCTTGTCCGGTCCCGATGAGGCCGATCACCATCATGCGATGGAAACCAACGATCCACTCCATCAGGTTCCTCTGCCTCAGCCGGTTGAAAGCGGTGCCGATCGAGAATTCGACGACCTGACTGCCGCACAGGCGGACCTTGCTGCGGACATGGACTTGGCGCCGCCGACTCCAGAGCAGTCAGCTTCAACGCTGGGCGCAGGCGGCCTGCCACCTGCTAGCCCAATCGATCGGCTGCGCCAGGAATTCATCGCTGATGCGAAACGCGCCCGTCAGAATGCCTCCGAGCAAGCGGCGACGGGGGAAGAGGAGAAACCAAGGCTGGCATCCTTGACGAGCAAGCTGAGCATTCCGAAGTTGCCAAAGCTGAGTATTCCGTTTGGTATGTCCAAGTCGGAGGCACAGCCGGAAGAGAGCTTTGAGGAAGCCCAGGCACACGCGCCGGTTATTGGCGTAGAAGCCGAGACGCAGACATCTCGTTTCGCCCTGACGCGCAGCAGAATACTTGTCGGCGCCGTCATCGTCCTCTTCGCCACCGCCGGTGCACTTCTCATGATGCGCGGCAAGCCGAGGACGGACGCTGCTGTACCGCCGACGCAAATCGAGCAGCCCTTCGAAGATGAGGCGGCCGGGCCCGAGCTCTTCGAACCACAGCAGTCGGCGCCTGTCGACGGAGGCCAACAGGGGAACCTTGAAGGCGGCCGCGTGTACGATGGTGAATTCAACTATGACGTTGCGCCCGGGCTGAAGGGCAAGCCATTGGCCTCCGCGCCAGCCGGGTTCGCGATCACCGATCTCGACCAGCAACCAAGCGTCGAAGAGATTTCAAAGGCGCGCCAACAGCAGGCTATCGCCCGCATGTCTTCCGACCTTGGGGTTGCGGCAACGTATGCCACGCCGGCCAGCTTGATACCTGACATGTCCGCCGCCCAAACCGGTGGAATCAGGACGGGATCAGTGGCGCAAGCTGGCAAGACGAACCACCTTGAACTTCCGCCAGCGGTCGTCGGACCCTTGTCCCTGCGCCTGGCGGCAGCCAAAGGTGACCCTTCTGCTCAGTTCGAAGTCGGCGCGAGGCTTGCCAGCGGAACGGGTGCCTCGAAGGACCTCAAATCCGCTGTCCGCTGGTACAAGCTCTCAGCCGCACAGGGTTTCCCGCAAGCACAGTACCGGCTTGGCACCTTCTATGAGCGTGGCGTCGGCGTCGACAAAGACCTTGCTCGTGCGAAGATCTGGTACAAGCGGGCTGCGGACAAAGGCAACGTGAAAGCGATGCACAATCTTGCGGTCGTCACTGCCGGACGCGAAGATGGCAGGTCGGACTACATCGGTGCAGCAAAGTGGTTTGAGATGGCCGCGCAGCGCGGTCTGAGCGACAGCCAATACAACATGGCCGTTCTTCACGAGTCCGGATTGGGAGTGAAGAAGGATCTCAAGCGCGCCTACTACTATTATACGCTCGCGGCTGCCTCGGGCGACCAGCAAGCTGCCGAACGCAAGAATGCGGTCCGTGCCAAACTCTCGCCAAGCCAAATCACAGCCGCCGACCGTCAAGTCGAGCTGTTCCGTCCGAAGGTGACGGACCGGATCGTCAATGACGCGCGCGCGGCAGGCGACGACTGGAAAAAGCGCGCTGATCACGGTTATTGATCGCGGGACGGCAAGACCAGCGTGAACGAACCAGAGGCCGCGGCGGTTGAAACCTGCCGCGGCCTTTCGTGGTTCTCTCACTTAGTACTTTGCTTGTCGGCGACGGATCTGAACGAGTTTCTCGGACGCCGCCAGCGCCTGAGCGAGCGTGTAAATGCCATTGGCTTCCAAAAGGTCGACCATCTTCAAGAAGACCTGCGCCGTTGCAAGCGAATCTCCAAGCGCTGTGTGCCGCGTCTCTTCCGGAATCTCGACACTGAAGCGTTCTGCGACGGCATCGAGCGTGTGCTGGTCCGTGTGGTCATGCACGATGGCTGACAGGAGCACCGTATCCAGCACGGGGTTTTCGAGCTTCACGCCGGTTGCCTCCTGCTTCAGCTCAATGAACCTCAAATCGAACGCCGCATTGTGGGCAACTAGAACACTGTCTCCGACGTAGTCGCGGAATCGCGGCAGAACCTCATGCACGGGCGGGTGGTCGGCCACCATTTTGTCTGAGATGCCGTGGACCTGCGTTGAGGCCCTCGGGATCGGGCGCCCAGGGTTGATGAGCCTGTTGAAGTTCTCACCTGTCAGCATTCGACCATTGACAATGCGCACACCGGCGATCGAAATCATTTCGTCACCGTTGCTGGGTTCAAGGCCGGTCGTCTCCGTATCGAACACGACATACGTGAGATCGCGCAAACGGCGGGTTGCCATATCACCGCTATCTCCCTGCCGTTGCAGCAGATCGAAGTCATAAAATTCAAGCCGGATTGGCGGAGCTCCGCTTTGCTGCTTGGTGTGCTCGGCAACAGGGTCAGGCATTGGCATGCGTAAGCGCGATCTCCCGTTCTCAATTCGCTCGGACCAGGCATCCGAGCGATGGTGTTCGAGCACATCGTAACCGGTCATGGTTCCTGCGCCGTTCTCGATATCCTCGTTCAGCCAAGCATCGAGCGTGCTGGCGGGGACGGGGTTTCCACTCCATGCAATCTCAAGGTAGCGCCGTTTCCCACTCATGGTAGCTTCAAGCGTATAGGTCTGCTCACCGGTCACCTCCAGGCTGCCTCGGATCAGCCTGTCCATGAGTTCGATGATCGTGTTGCTATCGCAGTGCACATACAGGGGCTCACCGCTGACGTCGCACCTCAGCACAGGGTGGTCGCGGTAGCGTCGGGTCAGGCAACTTAGGAGATTTGCCGAATTGACGTCGCTCATCGGCCAGAGGCTCGTTGCGATCGAGTTATAGTCTTCTGTCAGGCTTCCCAGTCGGATCGCCAAGTCCTTGCTTTCTTCCGCCATGATGGAGGCAAAGGTTGAGCGGGTCTTCTCTGGCATCGTCTTCGATTGGCTGAGCAACTCAGAGGTCGCGCGCAAGTTCGCTACCGGTCTGCGAAAGTCTTCCAGTGCCGAGTGCAGTAACTTTTCCCGCGTCGCCAACGAGGCAATCTGCTTGGTCACGTCCGAGAAGGTCAGCGTGTAGCTTTGCGGCTCGTTCTCCTCTTCATCGATAATCAGGCTCATCTTGCCTTGCAAAACATGCCGGCCATCGGGCGTTGCAAAGACGAACGGCGCCATCAGATAGTCGGGATGGTTCTTGTAGCGACCGGAGCTGAACCGGTTGCGCAGCCGTTCCAGAGTATTGAGGAATGGAGGACGGTTGACGACGGTAAAGATCGAGCGTCCGAGCCCAAGATCACCACCATAGTAAAGTGCCTGCAGCGCGCGCCGGTTATAAAGCAGGACCTGATGGTCAAGGTTGCAGACGATGACACCCTCATTGAGGTCCCGGAGCACCGTTTCCAGCCTAAGTCGCTGTTGTTCCAGGGATTTTGTAGCCTCTTCGACCTTGACATCTAGGTCGCTGCGCAACTGACGCATGGCATCGCTTGCCTGTCGCACGGTCGGCCCCAGGATGCCAAGGTAACGGGCTTCCTGCTCGTGGATCTCATGCTCCGGGTTTGCGTGCATCAGCGTTTGGAGGTCCCGGGAGACCGTCACGATTGGCCGTGCCACATGGGTATCGAACATCTGCGCGACCCAGGCGATGATGCCGATCAGAACAAAACTCGCCGCTCCCCCGAACAAGACGAGCGGTGGAACCGGGTTGTCCTCCATGCGTATCGCGGCCAACCAAAGTGCAATACCAATCACCACCGGGACGGATGCCGCGATGAGTGCGAAGAACATGGCGAACCGGACTCGCAAGCTCCAACGATCATGCATGGTTGTCGTCGCTCCGGGCAGTAAGCGAACGAACCTTCTCCACCACATCGGCGGTTGAAAACGGTTTTGAGAGGAACCCATCCGCTCCCATGGCTGTCGCTTTTTCGATGGCGACATGCCGGCAAATGGCGCTCAAGACCAGAATGCGCACCTTGCCGAGGTTCGGATCCGATCGAACCGCTTGGCAAACTTCGTAGCCACTACGCTTGGGCATCTTGATGTCGAGCAGGACAACATCGGGCGGAGACTTTTTGATTTCCTCAACCGCCGCCTCGCCATCTGCGGCGCACCGCACCGCATAACCTTGCTCTTCCATCAGGAACTGCAGGGCCATTCTGATGTTACTTTCATCGTCGACGACCAAAACGGTTTTGCGGTCGGCGCTGCCTTCCATGGTGCTCCTCCAAGTCAGTCTTTTTGTTGCATTGATACATCACTCTACAAATCGAAACACCGCTAACCCTATGAGTCTTTGATCTGACACCGGCCGGTGGACGCCTTGCGCAACCAACTATTCTTTCTTGGTTACACGATGAAAATATAAGTATTTCAAATAGTTATGGCGGTTGCGAGAAGCGCCGTCGTTGCTCGGCGCACGACTAATGGCGCGTTGCATCTTTCGTGGAATTCGAAAATGTTGCCCTAGCCCCACTTGTCTCTTCGGGGTGGCTCGCTTTGCGGCCAAACATGAAGTCAACAAAACCGATTGCCTCAGAAGAGGCAGTAGAGGGGAGAACTCCAAGGCTATGGAAAATGATTCCGGCAAAAATTACTGGGCAGCCAATATCCGGCTCGTCACGGTACTGCTCTGCATATGGGCGTTCGTGTCGTACGGCATGGGTATTCTGCTGCGTCCCGCTCTCGAAGGCATCAAGGTCGGCGGTGTCGATCTCGGCTTTTGGATGGCACAGCAAGGCTCGATCTACGTCTTCATCATCTTGATTTTCGTCTATGCGGTCATGATGAACGGCCTCGATCGTCAATATAACGTCGACGAAGAATAAGTTCTGGAGGGAACGATCCAATGGATCTCAAGACTATGACATATCTCGTTGTGGGTGCGACGTTCGCGCTCTACATCGGGATTGCCTTCTGGGCCCGCGCGGGCTCGACTGGCGAGTTTTATGCCGCCGGCCGCGGCATCCATCCTGTCGCGAACGGCATGGCGACCGCAGCTGACTGGATGTCGGCAGCGTCGTTCATTTCGATGGCCGGCCTCATCGCCTTCCAGGGCTATGAAGGCGCCAAGTTTCTAATGGGCTGGACGGGCGGCTATGTGCTTCTCGCACTGCTGCTCGCACCTTATCTTCGTAAATTCGGAAAGTTCACGGTTCCTGAGTTCATCGGTGACCGATTCTATTCGAACATGGCGCGCTTCGTGGCGATCATCTGCCTCATCGTCATCTCGGTCACATACGTGATTGGCCAGATGCGCGGTGTTGGTGTGGCTTTCTCGCGCTTCCTTGAGGTCGACGTTGCAACTGGCCTATTCACAGGCATGGGCATCGTGTTCCTCTACGCTGTTCTCGGCGGTATGAAGGGCATCACCTACACCCAGATCGCCCAGTACTGCGTTCTCATCACGGCCTACACGATTCCAGCTATCTTTATCTCCATGAACTTGACGGGTACCCCTCTCCCGCAGCTGGGCCTCATCGGAAACTACCAGCCTGAAGGCATTCCGTTGATGCAGAAGATCAACCAGACCATTATGGACCTGGGCTTCAAGCAGTACGACGGTCCGGTAAGAAGTCAGCTCGACATGACGCTCTATACGCTGTCGCTGATGATCGGTACCGCTGGTCTACCGCACGTGATTATCCGCTTCTTCACGGTTCCGAAGGTGTCGGATGCGCGCTGGTCAGCCGGTTGGGCTTTGGTCTTCATCGCCCTGCTTTACACGGTCGCCCCGGCCGTTGGTGCCATGGCCCGTCTCAATGTTACGACGACAATCTGGCCGAACGGCGTGCAGGAAGCACCGATCGAGTACGCTGCGGTTCCCCAATGGTTCAAGACGTGGGAAAAAACCGGCTTGCTCAAGTTCGAAGACAAGAACAACGACGGCAAGATCCAGTTCTACAACGACAAGTCTGATGCCATGACGACCCTGGCTGGTGAGCGTGGCTGGGAAGGCAACGAACTCGTCAAGTTCGACCGTGACATCATGGTTCTTGCTAACCCGGAAATCGCCGGACTACCGAATTGGGTCATTGCACTCGTTGCTGCCGGCGGTCTTGCCGCTGCGTTGTCGACGGCTGCGGGGCTCTTGCTGGCAATATCCTCGTCGATCTCGCATGACCTTCTAAAAGGCATCTTGATGCCAAATATCACAGAAGGCACGGAACTCTTGGCGGCTCGAATATCCATGGCCGGTGCGATCGCGGTGGCGGGCTACTTTGGCCTCAATCCACCCGGCTTCGCCGCTCAGGTGGTGGCCTTGGCGTTCGGACTTGCCGCCTCATCGATCTTCCCGGCATTGATGATGGGGATCTTCTCCAAGCGCATCAATAGCCATGGGGCGATCCTTGGCATGATCGCCGGCATCGGTGTCACCTTGGCCTACATCTTCGCTTACAAGGGGATGTTCTTCATCAAGGGCACCGGGTTATTCCCGGCTTCGACGCCAGAATACTGGATCATGGGTGTATCGCCGGAAGCCTTTGGCGCCATTGGTGCATTGGTCAACTTCGTCGTCGCCTACTTTGTCTCAATGGCAACCGCGCCACCGCCGAAGGAAATCCAGGACCTGGTCGAGTCTATCCGCGTCCCGCGTGGCGCCGGTGCAGCCACCGAGCACTAACGCAAGACAAATGCGTTAGGCGCAAAAACGAGGGGTCCCGCTTTTCGGCGGGACCCTTTTTTCGTCGCTGCAACACGTGCAGATCATGTTACCAAGGCTGAAGTTGTTTCGTTGGGGAAGCATTTGCTGGCCTTGTCCTCAATCAAGGGGCTTGAACTCCCGGAACGGTACTCACAACTCGCGTTAGATCAGGAGCAGGAGGCCGCACAGTGGAACCGACCAGGGACGACATTGCCGCAACGTTGCGAGACGCAAAGGGGTTCCGGGAACTCTCCGACACAGACCGCGACGAACTGTTGGGTAAGATTGAGGTTGAAACCCAACCCGACGGTGCCACCATCATCGAGCTGGGCGGGAAGGTGGACCACCTCTACATCGTGCAATCAGGTTCGCTCGAGGTACGTTCGGCTACCGGTAAGGTCTTCGCGCGCTTGAGCCCAGGAGATGTCCTCGGCGCGCGCATGCTCTCAAGCGATGACCGCACCAGCTATCGGGCCGTCGCCACGGAAGACGCGTGCCTTTTGAAGCTGCCGCGCGATGCGTATCAGTCATTGCTGACTCGCCATCCGAAATTTGAATCGTACTTTGAGCGGCTGGGTTTCGAACGCGGCCAGGTCAACGGCGACAGCGGTCACGCGGGTCGCGACGCGGCGATCGATCTAATGACCACGACAGCCCGCGATCTGATGACGGCGGGCGCGGTTACAGGAGCGCCCGATATGTCGCTGCTCGAAGGAGCGCGGGTGATGCAGCAGCGGAGGGTGTCCTGCCTTCCGATCGTCGAAAACGAGAATGTTGTCGGGATCATTACTGACCGAGATTTGCGCAACCGCGTCGTCGCCGAGGCCGCCGACCTGAGCCAGCCAATCAGCGGTTTCATGACTAAGGATCCCGTGACGCTGGACTGCGATGCGCTCGCATTCGACGCGCTGGTGCTCATGATGAAGCACAGTATCGCCCACCTTCCACTTCTGAGTGATGGCCGCATCGTCGGGATCCTCACCCATACGAATCTAATCCGGGCACACTCACGCTCAGCCGTTTATATGGTGGGACAGATCCACCAATACGAACGCATTGAAGACATGGCGCGGGTCGTCGGCCAGATCCCTGAGCTTCTGGTGACGTTGGTGGAAAGCGGCGGAACGGCACATAAGATTGGTCGTATCATTACGTCGATCTGCGATGCCCTCACCCACCGCCTGATCGCGTTGGCCGAGCAGAAGTTCGGCAAACCGCCTGTTCCCTATGTGTGGGCTGCCTGCGGTTCGCAGGGACGACAAGAACAAACTGGCGTTTCCGATCAGGACAACTGCATCATCCTCGATGACAGCTACGACGAGGCCGCCCACGGCGCTTACTTCACGGACCTGGCAAAATTCATCAGCGACGGACTTGACGAGTGTGGTTACTTCTACTGTCCCGGAGACATGATGGCGACCAATCCGGAGTGGCGTCAGCCGGTGAAACGCTGGCACAGCTATTTCGGGGACTGGATCGATCATCCAGGCCCGAAAGCGCAAATGCTGGCCAGCGTGATGTTCGACCTGAGACCGATTCATGGGAAGACATCACTGTTCACCGATCTGCAAAAGGCGACGCTGGAACGCGCCCGTAAGAACTCGATCTTCGTCGCGCACTTGTTGAGCAACGCGCTCACACACACACCACCGCTCGGCTTCTTCGGGATGTTCTCACTGGAAGGCGGTGAGCACCGCGGCACCATGAACCTGAAACAGAACGGTGTCGTGCCGGTTGTCGACATCGCCCGCGTTTATGCGCTCGAAGCCGCCATCACGGAGGTCAACACGCATCGCCGGTTGGAAGAGGGCCGTTCAGCGAGCGTCATGAGCCAAAGCGGTGCCGCGGATCTGCTCGCCGCATTCGAATTCATTGCCATGACCCGACTGCGCCATCAGGCGCGCCAAATCCGCGCCGGCAAGAAGCCCGACAACTACATGGCGCCCAATGAGATTTCTCATCTGGAGCGCGATCAGTTAAAGAAGGCATTCCAGGTTGTGAAGACCATTCAGGCGGCACTCTCGAATGCCCACCAGATCAGCGCACGCTGATCGCACCGAACGCTAAGGGACGGAACCACGCACCCATGTTTGTACACCTTCTCGCCACGTTCGCCATGGGCGCGATTGGCGCCGGATTTGTCTACCTCGTCGCCCGCCCTTTCGGCTGGAAAGTGCCGACATTTGTGTATCCCCTAGCCGCCGCGGTCGGGATGCTGGGCTACTCGATTTACGATGAGTACAGTTGGTACTCCCGCGCTTCGAGTGCCTTGCCGACGCGGCTTAAAGTGGTCCGCTCGTACGCCACGAGCATGCCTTACCAGCCTTGGACGTATGCTGTTCCCCGGGTCTATCGGTTTGACGCCGTGGACCTGGGTTCCACGCGCAACAATCCAAACGCCCCGGATCTGACGCTCGTGCAACTCATTCGCGTGACCCGCAATACATCCAGCGTGAATGTCAGCGCCATCGTCGATTGTAAGAACGAACGCTTCGCGGAAGTCGACCAGCAAACGACATTCGCCGAAAATGGGCTGCCGACAAACGCCAAGTGGCTTTCTCTGGGCAGTCATCCGGCACTTCGCCAGGTCATTTGCAACAGCGCTTAGATCGATCGCGGGCATCGCTTGACCGAGCCGCTAGATGATGCGGTCGCCACGCCGCAACGCTGAGGAGTAGTACTTGGGTCTTGGGTCAAGACGTACGTGCAACCAAGGCACGCCACCGCCGTGTGTGCTGACCCAGAGCATGCCGCGATCTTGTTCCCACCATGCTTGAATCTCCAAAGCGACATGGCGCCAAAGCTCGTGGCGGAGAGCCGCTGGCGCCGTGCGCAGGAACGATGAGAGGTGTCCGAATTCGCCGGGAGGAGCAGGCGCAACGAGTCGTGAATCGCCGCCAAGATTGTCAAACGTGGCGATCGGTCTGTCCAACTGTCTAGTGAACGCACCCGAGTCCGCCGGCACGCGCGCCAAAAAGGGGGCGGCCATAACGGCCTGTTGAAAGGTCTCTTCGCCTGTCCGCGAAGGTGATGTCTCCCACAGCACGGCGTCATGGCCGGTTTCGACGATACTGGCCGTCAGGGCATCTCGCGCGCTTGCCCGCGATTTCCAGTCCTCAACCACCTCACGCCAGAGCATGGGCCCTCACACAACCTGCCGGGTTCTTCAACAAAGAATGCCCGCACCAAAAAATATGGCCGCCAACGCAGGCGGCCATACCAAGG
Organism: Filomicrobium sp.; assembly: GCA_029287535.1. Classification (GTDB taxonomy): domain Bacteria; phylum Pseudomonadota; class Alphaproteobacteria; order Rhizobiales; family Hyphomicrobiaceae; genus Filomicrobium. The sequence continues at coordinate 4,060 of JARFQY010000164.1, read as the reverse complement.
CTAGCGGTGCCTTTGGGTAGATCAAGAACTGATCAGTAGTGACCAAACCTCTTCCAGGTCACCGTCACCCTGGTCCCAACCCGGGTCCGCTTGTAAAGGTCAATGACATCCTCGTTGTACATCCGGATGCAGCCTTTCGAAACTGCCGAACCAATCGTCCAAGGGGCGTCGGTGCCATGGATGCGATAAAGGCTCGATCCCAGATAGAGCGCCCTAACACCGAGCGGGTTAAGCGGGTGCCCGCCTGGAACGTGTGCGGGAAGCCTCGGATTCTCACGGCGCATTTGAGGAGTTGGCGTCCAACCCGGATTGACGCGCTTTTGCGAGACATGCGTGACACCCGACCAACGGCTTTGCGTGCGCGGGACCGCAATCGGATAGCTGATCGCCTGTCCTCGGCGGTAGATGTAGTAGAGCTTGCGATCGCCAAAGCTGACAATGATTTGCCGCGGACGGTATTTTGGCGAGAAGTTGACGACTGACCTCGAGCCCCCCGACCATAGGAAGGAGAACAAATCCTGTGCCGAGGCCGTCGTCGGGCCAAGGCTCGTCATCGACATTGAAACAGCTGCAATGAGCGTCGCGGTGCGAAGATATCTCAGAAACGGCATATCCGGAGTTCCCTGCTGTCCTGGCTACTTAGGGGCCTATAAAACGAGACCTCGTCGTGCGAAGGCAAAGGCCACCGCCGTCGTGTTCATCACGGGCTCCGACTGTGCCGCCATTGGTCTCGTTCGACAAGGCCGAGAGGGCCGCTACAGCGCCTTTCTGTATTGCCGATGGAATTTCTGTTTTTTCATTGTCGCAACTTCGCAACACTTTGTCTGAGCACGCCTCAACATTCCGCAGTTGTTGCGATTCGCAAACGGGAGTTCATGTGCGCAAGTGTGTATGAGTGCGCGCGCCGTCGGTGCGGGCAAAAAAGTGGGCCGATGCTCCGGACTTTCAAAGACGGATATGCCGGCTGGCGGCTACCAGCCAGCTTCATAAGCGCCGATCACCGCCATATTGACAATGTCGGAGTCGCGTGAACCCAGCGAACAGATCTGGACCGGTTTCTCCAGGCCGACAAGGATCGGCCCGATAATGGTCGCCCCGCCCAGCTCGCGCAGCATTTTGGTCGAGATGGATGCAGCATGGAACGCCGGCATGACGAGCACATTGGCGGTGTCGGATAGCCGACAGAACGGATAAAGCTGCATCAGTTCGTTGTTGAGTGCGACATCGGCGGCCATATCACCGTCGTACTCGAAATCAACGCCCTGCTCGTCAAGGATCTCAACAGCCCGGCGCACATTATCCGAACGGTCTCCACGCGGTTGCCCGAAGGTGGAGTAAGCCAGCAGCGCCACCCTCGGCTCAATCCCGAAGCTGCGCGCGGCTCTTGCCGCTTCGACGGCAATGACCGCGATTTCTTCAGCGCTCGGGATGTCGTGAATGCTCGTGTCAGCAATCAAAACAGCCCTGTCCCGGCAGAGCGCCAGGCTGACGCCGATGACATTGCGATTGGGAGCTGCATCCAGCACACGGTGAACGTCCTTGAAGACGCCAGCCCAGTTGCGCGTGGCCCCGGAAACCATCGCGTCCGCATAGCCAAGCGCCACCATGATCGCCGCGAAAACGTTACGCTCGTTCTGCACGATGCGGTGGCAATCGCGGCGGAGGTGGCCCCGCCTTTGCAGCCGCTCGTAGATGAAGTCCGTGAATTCCTCGGCGAGTTGCGATGTGCGTGTGTCGTGCAGTTCGAATTCGGGCCTCAGCGCAATGCCGAGCTGTTCGAAGGTCTCGCGCACACGTTCGGTCGTCCCCACCAGCATCGGTTGCCCAAAGCCCTGCGACAGAAATGTGTTGGCGGCTCGTATCACCGCTGGCTCCTCGCCTTCCGCGAAAATCACGCGCTTGGGATCGTTGCGGACCTTTTCGAAGATGGATTGCAGCCAGTCCGACATCGGGTCGAGCCGTCCCCGCAGCCGCGCGACATAATTTTCCGTATCGGCAATTGGCGCTTGCGCGACACCCGTATCCATTGCCGCTTTTGCGACGGCAGGTGGGATCGCGGTGATAAGGCGCGGATCGAACGGCGCCGGGATGATATACTCGGGTCCGAATGTAGGTCGCCGGCCTTGGTAGGCCCGCGCCACCTGATCGGGCACGTCTTCACGGGCAAGTTCGGCCAGCGCTTCGGCGGCCGCCACCTTCATCGCGTCATTGATGGTCGAGGCCTGAACATCCAGTGCCCCCCGGAAGATGAACGGGAAGCAGAGCACGTTATTGACCTGGTTTGGATAGTCCGATCGGCCCGTCGCCATGACCGCATCACTGCGCACCGCAAGGACATCTTCAGGTGTGATCTCCGGCTCTGGGTTGGCCATCGCGAAAATGATCGGACTCGCAGCCATGCTGGCCACCATCTCTCGGCTGACGATGCCGCCGGCCGACAGGCCGAGGAAGATATCGGCGCCCTTGATGGCTTCCTCGAGCGTTCGCATTTCCGTCTCTCTCGCGAACGGCTCTTTGTAACGGTCCATCAGCTCTTTGCGGCCTTTGTAGACGACACCCTCAATGTCTGCGACCACCAGATGTTGCTTCTTCAGCCCGATGGTCGTGAGCAGGTTGAGGCAGGCCAGCGCGGCCGCCCCGGCGCCGCTGCAAACCATCTTAACCTTGCTGAGGTCTTTATTGACCACTTTGAGTGCGTTGAGGATGCCCGCCGCGACCACGATGGCCGTCCCGTGCTGATCGTCGTGAAACACTGGGATGTCGAGCAGCTCCTTGAGCTGTTCTTCGATGATGAAGCAGTCCGGCGCCTTGATGTCTTCCAGATTGATGCCGCCAAAGCTCGGGCCGAGATAACGCACCGCGTCCACGAACGCGGCGGGGTCTTCGGTCGCCACCAACAGATCGATGCCGTCGATGTCCGCGAAGCGCTTGAACAGAGCACCCTTGCCTTCCATCACCGGCTTGGCCGCCAGTGCACCAAGGTTGCCGAGTCCAAGGATCGCGGTCCCATTTGAGACCACGGCGACGAGATTACCCTTGTTGGTGTAATCGTAGGCTGCGGTCGGGTCCTCCGCGATGGCCTTGACGGGCACCGCAACGCCAGGCGAATAGGCAAGCGACAAGTCCCGCTGGGTCGTGAGCGGTTTGGTCGGCATTATTTCCAGTTTTCCAGGCTTGCCTTGCGAGTGGAACTGGAGGGCTTCTTGAGGTGTAAATCGCGCTTCCGTGAAGCGGCCAGGCTGGGACATGAGTGTGGTCCAAGGGAGGGATTTGATTGGATAGCCCCGCCGCGGCGGGGCCGGCAGCGGGGCGCTCGCCTCCACGATATGGCGCATCGCCGTTGCACACAACAGACCTGTTGGACCAAGCATTTAGCCAACGTTTCCGCGTTTTCGCGGTTGACAGTCACGACAATGGGGGTTTTCGGCGAGGAGGCTTGCGCGCTATGCCTTGCGAAAACGAGGACGATCGCGGCGGAGGACCGGCATTCCCTCGTAACGGTCACAGGTCACGCCCCGGTGGGAGCGCATGTCGCGAAACAACGACAAAGATCAGGACAAAGGCGCAAAGAAGCATCTGGCGGCCAAGGCGGCCGCCGGTGCCACGCCCTCCATGGCGCAGTATCTAGAGATCAAGGCGGCTAATGCAGACAGCCTCCTGTGGTACCGCATGGGCGACTTTTACGAGCTGTTCTTTGAGGACGCCGTGACCGCGGCGGCGGCGCTGAGCATTGTCCTCACCAAGCGCGGCAAGCACCTTGGCGAGGATATTCCCATGTGCGGCGTTCCCGTGGTTCGGGCCGATGAATATCTGGAGCGTCTCATTCGCCAGGGCTATCGGGTTGCTGTCTGCGAGCAGTTGGAGGACCCCGCCGAAGCAAGGAAGCGGGGCGCAAAGGCTGTTGTCCACCGTGATGTCGTAAGACTGGTGACCCCCGGCACCTTGACCGAGGAAACGCTTCTCGAACCCAGCGCCCGTAACTATCTCACTGCCGTCTTCCCTGCCCCCCATTCGGGCGCGGGGCCCGCCGGGGAGCGCAAGATCGCGCTCGCCTCATTGG
>JARFQY010000151.1 GCA_029287535.1 Filomicrobium sp. | reverse complement strand
GTTCTTAGCAGCACCGCTCCGAGATTGGCTGAGGCATGTTGGGATCATGCCCATCCGGATTTATCCGGGTTCGCCGTGGGAGAACGGCTATAACGAGCGCTTCAACGGGACTCTGCGTCGAGAAGTGCTGAACGCCGAATGTTGCTCCGCCAGTACAATCGCATCGGCCCGCACCATGCCCTCGGCATGCGCCCACCAGCCTGAAACGATATTAGAGAAACGAAGTTTTGGTGGTGCAGCCGAAGGGGACTGGACAAGAGCGTGCTCTCAACCGCGCCATTTCGGCGCCCATCCGTCTCTGCAACGCTTGCGTAATTTCGAACAAACACAGATTCAAAGTAGATGTCAGACTCGCGGCGCGTTCATTCATTCATCGCCAAGCCATTTGTCAGTGGCTTCACCCGTCTAATGGCGGCATTCCCACCTTTGCGCGCCACGATGACCGCGACGCCGGAACCACGTTCTAGAGAAGATGCCGCCCGCGCCAGGTCTGTCGCACTGTTGTGGGGTGCGATTTGCCACGTGACGTTCGCGCTCGCCGTGTTGTCGATGATTTTTGCGATGTGGTACGGCATGTCGCACTCACTAGGACGCGTTCCCCAGCCGTTTGCATGGCTGGCGAACTTGGCGCTGTTACTCCAGTTTGCAGTGACGCATTCTTTGCTGCTGACGCGTCCCGGCCAGCGAGTTCTCGCTGCGCTCGCGCCGCCAGGAAGAGGCCGTACTCTTGCAACGACGACCTACGCCATCATCGCCTCAATACAGCTGCTGGCACTGTTTGCATTGTGGACCCCCAGCGGCATCATCTGGTGGGAGGCCAGCGGCATCTCGCTCTGGTTGGTCACTCTTCTCTACGCGGTAAGCTGGCTGTTGCTCATCAAAGCGTCTTGGGATGCTGGTGCGGAGGTTCAAAGTGGTCTGCTCGGTTGGGTCTCTCTGTTTCGAGGCGTCCGACCGGAATTCCCGCCCATGCCGACGACGGGTCTTTTCCGCATCGTGCGCCAACCTATTTATGTGTCATTCGCGTTGACGACTTGGTTTGTTCCGACCTGGACGCCTGATCAACTGCTTTTGGCGACGGTATTGACCGCTTATTGCTTGATTGGCCCGCTGGCGAAGGAGCGGCGATTTGCGCGCAGGTTTGGAGATCATTGGAATGCCTACCGAGCGACGCATCAGTATTGGATTCCAAAAATACGCACCAAAATCCCACGCTAGATCGCGTCTTTTGAAACAGCCCTGAACCCGCGGATTGAATCCGACGTGTCCGGCACGCGCACCCCGAGACAGTTTCGAATCCGCCGACCCCTACATCAAAAGGTCTTCGTGGTAGTGATGGAACCGTCGAGGGGACAGATCCCTTGAGCGCGAGGGGCAACGCTCTCCGTTCCTGAAGATCTGTGACGGCCGGGAGCGTACGGGCTGAAGGCGCAACTGTGTTTCTGTGCCGAAAGAATCCAACCAGTCAAGAATGCGCTCTGCAATGCGATCTATCATCTAGCAGCTCCTTCAATGACCCTCTTACAAGGCATATGCGGGTCGTTTCGGCGTGCACTCAATTTGGCCGGGCTACTATTGCAGACTCGGCACGGTAATAGAACGTGCGAAGGTTCTGGTTAGATCAAGTCGGCGACGCCGTTTCCTTGATGCGTTATTGGAGCCATAAGGAAACTTGAAAATGCCCAATAGTTCATTCTCGAAAAACGTTTTCGTCGACGTCAATGCTTGTCGCGTTGAACGATGCGGCAATTTGATGCCAGTCAGGAAATTCGGTCTTTTCGGGGCGGATAAATCGGAACCATTTCTTATATCTGGTGCAGGCTCTAGCGCTGACTCTCAACGCAGGATGAGAGATCGGCGCCCAGTCAGGAGGAAAACTTGGACAGCCTGATCCTCGCCCGCATGCAGTTCGGTGCCAACATCTCGTTTCACATTCTATTCCCAACGATCACCATCGCCCTCGGCTGGGTGCTCTTGTACTTGAAGTTGCGGTTCAACGCGTCGGGCGATGAGCGTTGGATGCAAGCCTACAACTTCTGGGTCAAGGTATTTGCGCTGTCGTTCGCCCTTGGAGTCGTGAGCGGCATTACCATGAGCTTCCAGTTCGGCACCAACTGGCCGGGCTTCATGGAGCAGGTCGGGAACATCGCCGGACCGTTGCTTGCCTATGAGGTGCTGACGGCATTCTTCCTCGAAGCTGCATTCCTGGGCATCATGCTTTTCGGGCACAATCGCGTCTCCGACGGCGTGCATACTCTCGCGACCTTCCTCGTCGCGTTTGGGACGACGATGTCGGCCTTCTGGATCCTCGTCCTCAACTCCTGGATGCATACTCCCGTGGGCTTCGAGATTCGAGATGGCGTAGCACACGCTACGGACTGGTGGGCGATCATTTTCAACCCGTCGATGCCCTACCGATTAACGCATATGCTGCTCGCTTCCGGCCTGACGGTGGCGTTCTTAATGGCTGGGCTGTCGGCCTTTCGATGGCTCAGGAATGACCGCGGAGCTGACGTTGCGGTCGGCCTCAGAACCGGGATCGCAATGGGTGCGATCTTGATCCCTCTGCAGATTCTCGCTGGCGACATGCACGGTCTCAACACACTTGAGCATCAGCCCGCTAAGGTCGCAGCGATGGAAGCGAACTGGGAGACGCGCAGCAACGTGCCGCTTGTCCTTTTCGCAATCCCAAACGAGGAAACGCGCACCAACGACTTCGAAATCGCAGTACCCGATGGGGCGAGTTTGATCCTGAAGCACTCGTCTAACGGTGTCGTTCCGGGCCTGAACGAATTCGGAGACAAGGCTCCGCCTGTTCTGCCGGTATTCTTCGGATTCCGCATCATGGTCGGCATAGGCGTACTCATGCTTCTTGTGTCCTGGTATGCTGCCTATCGAATGCTGCGACACGGGGACATTCACCGCTCACTCGCTTATGCGCTCGTAGTGATGGCTTTTTCCGGCTGGGTCGCGACACTTGCCGGCTGGTATGTCACCGAGATCGGGCGCCAACCCTGGCTGGTCACTGGCGTACTGAAAACCGCTGACGCAGCCGGACCGGTGGCCGCCAGCGCAATCGCGCTGACACTGACGCTGTACCTCCTGCTCTATGCCGCGTTAACCGCCGCCTACCTCAGTGCGCTGTTCTATTTGGCAGGCAAGGCCGGCAGAGAGAGAGATACAGGGACCCGGCTTCCTCAGGCTGTGCCTGGCATCGGTCAGACCGTTGGAGATGTCCAGATAGCAGCTCCCGAAGTGCGTTGAAGCTAACTGGCGTGGAGGAATAGCGGGCGTGTCTGAAGAAAGTTTGCTTCCACTCATTTTCGTAGGCCTCATGGGCCTTTCGATGTTCATCTATGTCGTGCTCGATGGCTTCGACCTCGGCGTTGGCATTCTCTCCGGAGGTGCGAACGATGAGCAAAAGGACATGTTGATTGCGTCCATCGGCCCGTTCTGGGACGCCAATGAAACATGGCTCGTGCTTGGCGTCGGAATCCTGCTTGTCGCTTTTCCTACTGCGCACGGTGTCATTCTGTCTGCGCTCTATCTGCCGGTCTTCGCAATGCTCTTCGGCCTTATTCTGCGCGGCGTTGCCTTTGACTTCCGAGCCAAGGTTCCGAGCGAAAACAAGTGGGTCTGGAATGCTGCTTTTTTTGCCGGTTCGCTGATCACGGCTCTCGCGCAGGGTTACATGCTCGGCATCTATATCGTTGGATTGGAACGGGGCCTGCCAGAGGTTCTGTTCGGTCTCCTCGTCGCCATTGGGGTTGCGGCGGCCTACACCTTTATCGGCGCGACTTGGCTCATCATGAAGACCGAGGGCGCATTGCAGGAAAAGGCGGTGCGCTGGGCCCAGCGGACCTTGTGGTTTGCCGCGGCAGGTATGGTGGCTGTCTCGGTTGCCACGCCGCTCGTCTCGCCGCGGATCATGGACAAGTGGTTCTCGTTGCCAAACTTCGTCTGGTTGTCGCCGATCCCAATTGCTACGGCAGCGCTGTTCGTGTTGCTGGTCATCATGCTGCCGAAGATGCCATTTGGGAACGACCGATACTGTTGGGCGCCGTTCGTGACCTCTGTGTTGGTGTTTATTCTCGGTTTCATGGGCCTTGCTTATAGCTTCTACCCCTACATCGTGCCGGAACAGATCACAATCTACGAAGCCGCAAGCGCACCGGAATCCCTGTTCATCATCCTTATAGGCGCACTCACTGTTCTGCCAGTGATCATTGGCTATTCGATTTACGCTTACTGGGTATTCCGCGGCAAGGCGCAGCATTTAAGCTACGGCGGCTGAGCCGGTACGAACCTCGCATTTCAAAATCGCTTGCGGCGTGCGAGCAGCCTGTGCAGTTCTCCAGCGTCAGGTAACGCGTGCGCCCAATTGCCACCGACTTGAACTGTTCGGCGTTTTCCGGCGTTAGCATCCAAGATCAAGATGGAGCGTTTTATGTCGGACCACCTGTTCGGGCTTGCAATTATTGCTATCACAGTTCTTGGCGCCTTCGTGCTGATCAGGGGCTGGTGGAAGTTCGCAGAGTTCATGAAGAGGCATCCGCCAAAGAAAAGGTAGTTGCGCCCTTCCATAAATCCCTAAGGAGCCAGTTGCGATCAGCGTGATCTGGTTGAGTAGGATCATGCGAACGCTGACAAATGATGTCGATTTATAGGAGTTGCATGCCGAGATTTGGGGACGTCTCCGCCGTGCTGCATCTGATCGTCGTTCTCATTTGCGCTGGGTGAACTTGGCGACAATAGACTAGATGGGTCACCGCATGTGAGGACAGTAATCCTACGCGGAGTTCTTCCGCGTCAACGCATTCTCCAGTTCCACACCGATCGCCGATCGGCAAAGTTTGCCGAACTCAGCGCGGACTACCGATTATCTCTACATTTTCACGATCGGAAAGTCGTCGAGCAGATCAGAAGTTTAGGCTTTGGCGCTGTGGCCCCTGATGAGGAGGCCAGGCAGGTGTGGACGAACTTGCATCAAGGCATCCGTGAGACGTACCTACAAGCTGAAGCACCAAGCTTGTTCCTGGTCATCCCTAGGCTGAGCGATCAGACAGCCAAGCTTGCGCCCAATGAAGGCTTTGCAAACTTCGCCGTCATTAATGTGTCCGCCGTCGAAATCGACTGGCTTCTGTTAGGGGGAGGCGTTCACAAGCGGGTAAAGTTCAAACTCGCTGGTCCTCAAGTCGATGCATCATGGTGCACCCGTGATACCGCCAACAGTCGCTGCCTGTTAGAGCAAACGTTTTCGACACAATCAAAACCGGATCGAACCTCTCGTCGTTCAACGGTGCAGATGAATTGAATAGGAAATCACTCCGGTTGCGAGGAAAGCTGTGACGGTCGATCGTTTGAAAGGCGGTTGCGATGACATCATCGAGATGGCCTGGGCCGACCGCGTGTCTTTCGAAGCGATATTTGATGCAACAGGTTTTACCGAGGCTGACGTCATCGAGGTCATGCGGGGAAACCTGAGGCCGTCGAGCTTCCGCCGATGGCGGCGGCGCGTCCGCGGCCGACCGTCAAAACATCGCGGCCTCAGCGCTATGTCTTCTGATCTTTAGGCCGGGATAAAACAGTGTCGACCACAGCTTACTACGCCATAGCCTTTGCGGTTGGTATCGTTGCCGCAGTTTACCTGCCACTCAATGGCAGATTCGCGTCACAAGTTGGTTCGCCTTTGTTTGCCACCGCGGTATTTTTCACCGTCGGCGCATTTACGGCGATTACGGTCTGGATTCTCTTCGGCCGGACGGACGTGCTCGGTCGGCTGCCACAGGCTGAGTTTCCTTTGTTCGCTCTCGGGATCGTCAGCTTCGGCATCATCCTTTGCGCCACGTTCTTCATCCCGCGCATGGGTCCTGGAGCTTACTTTGTGTGTTTGGTCTCGGGACAAGTCGTCACCGGTCTCCTGCTGAGCCATTTTGGATTTTTATCAGCCGAACGGTTGCCGCTGACGCCGCTCAAAATATTTGGTGCTGCAGCAATTGTGCTAGGGCTCGTGTGCATTCGGCTGGCAGAAAGTACGTCTGTAGATGGTCCGGTTCCGCCCCGTTCGGTGTCAAAGGCGAGTACCGATACTGTGCGCTGACTTGATCTGACCGCCCGCACGCTCTTGGGCTGATATCGATCCATATCCAACGAACGCTTGACGGCGAGCGGATGCTTCCGGCCCGAACGGCCTGCGCAGTTGTAACCAGGACGTCGGTTGTCGGTGGGGTCTTGGGCGAGCATGCAAGTTAAGGAATCTCAAATCCGACTTTGGAGGTGGCGCGTAAAGATTAAGGTTGAAAGTGGAGTACCGTTATGGATCACAAACTACGGTTGTTGGCGACCACCCTGTTTCAGCAAGCTGAGTTGCTCGATAGGTCGGGATGGGCAACGCAAGCGAAGCGCGCCAGAAGAGAAGCCGGCCAGCTTTCCCTCTACGCAGCTTTGGAGGAGCGGGCCGAATGTTGAAGCCAGTCCTTGATATGCTGTGCGCCCTAAATAAATTGGCAGAGGAGGAGCTGTTAACGGACCTTCGACTTCTCCACGTCCAACGGCTCCAAATGTTCAAAGATATCAGCTGACCGGACGTGCTCGCAGACAGCACATTTCTCGAAGTGACTGGTCACAGTCAGCTAGCCTAGAGATAGTATTCCCAGAGGCTGGGCTGGGCATCCTCCCGCCTCGCTGATCCAGTGCCGTCGCTTCGACCCAACGGTCCACTGCCAGGGCTACAGGCCTCTTCCTCCTAGACAGCTCTAGCTTTCTTCATTCTTCAGCGGCTTGGCTCTTCCAGCATCCAAGCAGGCCGATGATCTAAGCCAGGCCAGGAACAGTACTTGATTGGGAGACTGGTCCTGCCCCCCTGTGTCAGTCTCATCGACCCTTGTGCTGAGTCCGTCTCCCCCCACTATCCCTCGATGCAGTTCAAAGGTCCGAGCGCCAGGGCTAGGCCTTCCTGCCATCGCTTAGCCCTGGCTGCTCTAAGCAACATCAACTTGACCTAAGCCAAGTGGCTATCACATCCCCGGTACATACTGGCGGGTGCACATCACGCCCGCTGCTCTGCCCTAGTAGCGATGAGATGTGAGAGGCCAGGGCTAGTTAGTCTTCATCAGACGCGCATCTAGCCCTGGCGCTTCTCGTTGTTTGTAACTGAACTAAATTGGTCGGAATGCTGCGCGACACACACAGTGAGCTGTCTAACGCCTTCTTCGAAGACTTAAAGGTAGCCAGCGCGGCCTCCCGCAGAGCCATCACTGCAACTAGGTGTTCGCGATCTTTTTGCTTCGATGGAATTTGATCTCAGAGGTGTTAACCCCATACATCTTCATGACGTCGCCGACCTTCTTAAGCGTCACTCTGACTTTGCTTTCACCATGAGTGAATTTAGCCTCAAACTCGATCGTGGCTCTCGTGCCCTCATCCGTGCTCATGTGGTAGCCGGTTTGCGAGACCTTCCTGACATCGACCAGCTTCCCTAGCTGTGCCATATGAAGAAGGGCTGCCTTACCGCTGGGTGTTTGTGCGCTCTGTACCAAGCCGACCGCCAGAACGTCCTGCTTGCCGTGAGGAACCCAATCCTCTGAGAGGATCCGAACGGCGTTGACAGCAGCTTGCTTGTTCTCGTCCGCTGTTGTGTAAGCATGGTAACCGACATAGCCAAGGGCACCACCGACGACGGTGAAGAAGAGGACTGACAGAGCCCCCATTACCATCAAGAAGCGTTTCATCTCCTGCTCCCTAGTTTTTCCTGTCTGAGCGGCGCCTCACATTGGGCCCGCTGTGCAGGACACTAGGGTTCTAGAGTTTGGTCTTCCGTCTCCGTCGGAACAGGGCGAGAGCTCTTTTTCGAAGCTACAACGGGGAAGGGGCCCTCAGTCCGAGGCTTTAGTGAACATGGCAGTGGCGGTGCTTGGTGTCCGCTTTCGGGCGTGAAGCGGAACATGAATCAGCTGCGATCATCAGAGGGCGTCTATGTCCGCTGATCAATTTGCGGACGTTCTAAAATAGGCTCTCAAGGCCGGTACAGCTTATCGACGGGCGCGAAGACGACTAGTGTCATCTCAAATTCAAGCCCGGCTGGGCGCCCGTTGCGAGAGGGCGTGGTTGGGGGCCGGCTGTGGGTCCCGCATCTGTGGCTATGCTCGCGCTTGATCTCTCGTTAGCCAGAGTTCCTAACGCCGAGCGCTCTCCCCCTTCCTCATTTGATCTTGGGCAACGACATCTCTGCCCGAAGCGTGACGATATTCTGCGAATGAGTACGGAGGATGACATGGCACGAACAGCGGGCGGTTTGGCGCATCTTGCTGATGAGATGTTTTCAGAAGACCTTGCGCAGGAGCTTAAGTCGCGGATTGCGCGCGAGAATGCTATCCGCGGTGCAGCTGAGCCAGTACCAGGCGACGTCCATACCAAAGGCTTCAAGACCCTTTTTCTCGGCGATGAACTCTATGACGGCCTTGGAGTTGGTTCTTTTTCGGGCCGGCTCGTGGTGGAGTGGAATCGTTTCGATTTCGACAACAATCGACCGACGTTTGTGTACAGGCCCGATCCCGACGCGCCTTTTCGCTATACGGCATCTAATGGCCGGGTGTTCGAGCCGCGCCTAATGGATACTGATGGCGGCACCATCCCGCTAATCCTTCACTCACTCGGGAAGTTCGCGCCGTGGGGCTATGCCCCGGCCTATGTTATCCATGATTGGCTGTTCGTCGCTCACAAGTGCAACGTCGCGCCTGACAACGACATCTCGTTTCCGCAGTCAGCGGATATCCTGGGCGAGGCAATAAAGACGCTTATGGAGGTGGGCCATACCGACTTCGATGGCTCGACCAAGGTATTCCCAAAGGACGAGGATACGCTCTACCTCATCCACCTGGGCGTGGGCAGCTCAATCGCGCAGGGTATGTGGGACAACACGGGCAACGTGGTCTGCCGCTAGTCGGGTCTACCTAGGAGGCCCGATCCTCGTGTTTTTATAGTCGATACATCGAGGACCGGTTGTTTATTCACTGCCGGTGTTTTGTTGCTCGGTGCGGCCCGATTGGACTCGAACGTAAAACCAACAAGCAGCAAGCCTAGGGCCGCCGCCCTTCGGCAAAGTTTCATTGCGCCGATCCTCGCCTGTTTGCCCACCCGAAATGACCTTCCCCAGCTTCACAGAACATAGCCACGCTTGAAAACATGCACCGCTTGTCGCTCCTCGGCCTTCGCCGGCCGGGAGACGTCGATTAGCTGAAAGCGAGCCAGTCCGGTCTGAAGATTAAGAGAACGCCAATAATGACCATGGCGGTTCCGCCGATCAGATGCGAATACCTCGAATAGCTTGCTGTTAGGCCGGTCGCCTGAAGAGTCACCATCGCAGTAATGAATATAATCGCGTCATCAGCCAAGAAGACCGAGATATAAAGCAAAAGATAGGCGTAGTACTGCCACAACGGAAGATCGCTTAGCGACAGGACGTTTGTAAACACCGCAGGAAGGCCCGCCGAACAAAGCAGTTCTATAAGGTTGACTGCGGCGGCTAACACAACAATTCCTGCAAGAGCCAGCCAGAAGTGCTCCTCTTGTACTGTTCGTTTAAGCGCATCCATGATGGTGCGCCGCTCTCCCGAATTGGTCACCTTACAAACAGCGTCTGGATTGAGTGCAAACTCACGGAGATAATAAGCTCCACCAACGAGTGCGAAACCGCCAACCGCTAGCCGGATCCATAGCAGTGCGCCCAACAACAAGAATATGTTTAGCCACGCGGAGAGGAATAGAAAATAGACCAGTGCCGAGGATAATAGGAAGGTACCCCCAAGGATCCACATGCGTGCTTTCTTTTCCATGCCAAGAAGAAGACCTATCAGGAAAACAAGGACCCACATGGCGCACGGATGAAAACCATCGACGCCCGCCAGGACTACCGTCAACACCGGTAGTGAGAGTCCACGCGGGTGGACTTCGCCGAGAGC
>JARFQY010000122.1 GCA_029287535.1 Filomicrobium sp. | reverse complement strand
TCAAGCGGCAGTTGTTAATGCGGCTTTGGCCGGACTTGCTGTCTTGATGCTGGCTGAACTGGACCTTGTAAAGGTTCGGCGCTGGGCGGAAGTTGGCCAGCTGGCGTGCGGGATTTGGGTCGCGGCATCTCCCTTCATCTTTGGCTATGGCGAAGCTGGTATGCTTCGCGCATGGCACATAGTGGCAGGCCTTCTCGTCGTGCTTATAGCGGCGTTGGAACTTTGGCAGCAGAGCAAAGCGGAAAAATGAACCGGACGAAGTGGGGATGTCCCCCGAGACGGGCAACAATGGCGGCCTCACGCATCCCGATCGTGGTCGAGCTGCCGCACTCTGAACTGCTCCACCGCCTTAACCCGACCATGCCCACTACATCGTGCATTTGCTTTGGAGCCGCTCGCGTGAGCACCCACTATTGTTAGCAACGCACCAGGTCGATCTAACTCCTAGAGCTACTCATGGATTCGATTGGAGCAGTTGCCTTTTTCCTAAAAAGCTAGCTCGATTTCACCAGCATTCGAGTAAAGACGACCTTCATTGCGAAGCGTGGTCTGAATACTCGCTACTTCGTCTCGGGTAATGTCGCGATCAAGCACAACCTGAACCCTAGTCCGCCGGCTACACAGCCAAATTACATTGGGCTTATCGGCGGACCAGCCGAGATGGTCAGGCTTTCCATCCCAGGTATTCCGCCAGAACTCCAGTGATTCTGTGAGCAACTGTCGCGTCTCCGAAATATCATTTCTTTTTATATACATACTTCTTTAAATTAGCGATTAACTCGCGCATTCCTTTTTATCAAATTCTATAAGAGGGTTCATCGCACCTCGTAGCTTCATTTCTGCGACGTACGGAATGCCACGAAATAGGCTAGGCCTAGTCCGTTGCCGCTTCGTTGGCTGCCCCTAATCATCTTATTGTAGCAGCAGCTGATATTTTTACCCAATCGGCTGCGAGATGCGGGTCGGACGAAGTCTAAAAGCTTTCA
This sequence comes from Filomicrobium sp., assembly GCA_029287535.1. Classification (GTDB taxonomy): domain Bacteria; phylum Pseudomonadota; class Alphaproteobacteria; order Rhizobiales; family Hyphomicrobiaceae; genus Filomicrobium. The sequence continues at coordinate 1,687 of JARFQY010000122.1, read as the reverse complement.
AGGAGAAACAACAATCAAAGAAAGCTAAGCTGACTACCTAAATGATTCACGACTTGAAAGTGTCGGAAGTACGTCAATCTGCAATACTATTTATGATGTTATTTTGCGTTTTAGTTGTTTCGACAGCGCCATGATAGCTCCCAAAGGGCCGCGCATGTTACCTAAACATCACCCAGCTAAGTCTAGTTACTCATTAGCTCCAAAGTGTAACTTCACCGCCGAAGAGTGAGCGGACGTTAACTGCCGCGCTCGGTGGAGAAAACCACTGGTCTCTGTGAGGAACTTGGGTGTTCGCAATTAACCGCCCTAGTCGCTTCTCGGTGGGATGTGGATGAGGCGTTCCTGCTGCATCACCAAGAAGGATACATCACAAATCGATAACGATGACCTTGAACTCCCCCACGTCATATGGGCGGCCTCTGGTTCGATGACAAGTGGTTCCTTTCAATTGTTGTAGCATGCCAACGCTAGAGCCAAGGCGGTAGCTACAATGCACCGCTCGGGTGCGAAGACCGCTCCCGCTTCCTTCTGGCCCTCGAGAACGTTGTGCAAGGAATCCTGAGAAGGCGGACTGCGTGATTCGAACCACCGCATGCGATCGTTTCCCAAACGCGCCCAGTGCGGGGTGACGTCGGCAGCTGAGGGCAGACCGGGCATCCTGACGAGGCAACGCGACGCCCCTTTACGCCGTCACCCTTTCCTTCGGATGGCGTCATTCAGGGGCAAAGCGGGACATGCCTGAGCTGTGATTATCAGAGCGCGCCTATGTCCGCTATGATCAAGAAACGGACTACGTTGAGAAATCTCTTCACTGCCGAGGGCGGGCACCAATCAGAACCCCGCACGCGGATTGATCCGCGTCAACGCATTATTCTCATGTTTGTTTAATGGATGTAGTCTCCCGTTCCGAAACCCAGCGATGACGGGTGAAATGGCTATCGGATCCTTGGACAATCGCGAGAATGTCGGCATCTTCCAGGCTCGCGCCGTGACGAAGATATATCACACCGGCGACCTCGAAGTGCGGGCGCTCGACGGCGTTGATCTCGACTTACTCGAAAGCGAGATGCTAGTCCTGCTCGGTCCTTCAGGATCGGGCAAATCAACTCTACTGAATATTCTCGGCGGCCTCGACCGGCCAACTTCTGGGACCGTCACATTCAAAGGCACCGACCTGACGAAGCTTGATGAGGGGGGTCTGACGGCTTTCCGGCGCCGGCATGTCGGCTTCGTATTCCAATTCTACAACCTCATTCCCTCACTGACGGCGCGCGAGAACGTGGCGCTGGTGACCGAGATCGCAACCAAGCCTATGCGGCCTGACGAAGCACTCTCGCTGGTTGGACTTGGCCACCGCCTGGACCATTTTCCTTCTCAACTCTCAGGCGGCGAACAGCAGCGCGTCGCCATCGCCAGGGCGATCGCAAAACGGCCGGAAGTACTGCTTTGCGATGAGCCGACCGGAGCTCTAGATAGCAAGACCGGTATCCTTGTTTTGGAAGCGCTTGTTGCGGTCAACCGCGAACTTGGTACGACAACGGCGGTCATCACGCACAACCGCTCGATCAAGGACATCGCACAACGCGTTGCATTCTTCAGCGATGGCACGATCACGCACGTGGAAGTGAACCAAAAACGGCTTGAGCCAGCCGCCATCACCTGGTGACTTAAAGTGCGCGCACTTGAC
>JARFQY010000275.1 GCA_029287535.1 Filomicrobium sp. | reverse complement strand
CGACAGCAGCACCGATTCAAAGATTGAACAGAGAAACGAGACGATGAGAACGATTGCAACGGCGGAAAAGAATAACAGCATGGAGCCTCCTGAGTTGTGCGCTACATTGTGGCACGAACGCCGGATTTTTCGTTGTCTTCGGTGAATCCGAATCGCCGGACTGTGTCGGTGTGATTTTTTTGGCGCTTGCAGCCATCATGGCGTGGGTCAGGAGGAGGAGGAACCCATTAGGCGTGCTCAAGCTAACGCACAATGGACATCCAGCCGGATGCAATGAAGGGATTGCGCCTCAGCTTCCGCAGACACAGCAAGACGGGATTGTCCGGCACCGCTGCACTCATTGGGGTTTTGACTGCTATCGCAGCTGCGGTCGGTTGGATTCGGCGCAACCCGGCGGTGCGGCGAATACCGCGATTCGCAATCTCGGACCAGCAAATAGTGGCGCCCGCGACACTCATCAAATTCAACCCTGGCCTCGGTAACAGCTCATCCTCCCTCGTGACTTTGCCTTGGGGCTCGCGGCAAGCTCCTAATGGGCAAGTAAAATATTATAAAAAACAAATAATAAAACACAGTATTTAATCTAAATACTGTAATATTTCAGCGATTGCTAGGAATGTGCATCCGGCGCGACGCGAGTAATCCGCAACACCCTAACGACGACGGCAGACTCGATTGCCGGCAGCGAAGGCTTATTGCGGGCTTGTGCCGAAAAGTCTGACCTTCGCTGCAAGCGCCGGTCCGGGCATCGTCATTTACGTCACGGGTCTTTCTCGACTGGCGACGACGTGGTCGGCGTTATAGATTATGAGATTGGCTAACGTTGGAGAAAAATGCAGGCATGGATTTGGATCCAAAGCAGCTCAAAGAGTTTATTGGCGAGGAGTTTTCGCTCTTGATCGAAGGGCAGCCCGCATTGGCTTTGGTGCTGCGCGAAGTTGAAGCGTTGCCGCCGCCGCCGGAGGACGCGCTTGCCCAATTTCCGAATATGCGCCGGCAGCCGTTCTCGCTGTTGTTCGAGATGCCGAAAGGTTTTTTTGTCAGCCAGAATACATACAGGCTGAGACACGAGGCGCTGGGCGAGTCGGATTTCTTTCTGGTGCCGGTCGAGGCGGGCGCCTATCTCCAGTCCGTGATCAGCTAACCGGATCGGGGCGTGTATTCCATATGCAGGTAGATGCTGTCCTGTCCGATATCCACGAGTTCGAGCCGCCGATAGAGCGTGGATGCGGGATTTCCTGCCAGCACTGACAGCCTTAGCGGCTTGGAATTGGTGTCGGAGCGTCGCTGCAGATCGCATATCAATTCGCTGCCAATGCCGGACCCGCGAGCGCTCGACAATAGCGCAATATCGATCAGTCTGATTTCGGCGTCGCTCTCGTGCCATAAGCGGCGTCCGCACGCGGTCCCGTCGACAATTACGATCTCGTCAATGGCATCGGGCCAGTTCTGGCGATACTGGCGCTCGCGGGCGTTGAACTGCTGCTCGAGAAGTTGTTGTCGCTGGGGCTCTGGCAATGATGCGAATTGCGCCGCCACCGAGTCGGAAAAAAGCGCGAATAGCAGATCATGATCCGCCTCGCCGCGACGGCGCAAAACCACCTGCTCGTTCATCTGGCGGTAGAGGACTACTTATCGGCGCGCGGTGGCTAAGGCCGTGACGGAAAGAGGCCAACAAGAGCGATGATGAAATGGACGGCCTGGTACGGCGCCATGTTGTCGAATGCCTGATTGCCACCCACGTTCTGGCCGCGAATCGCATCCGCATCCATGTCCGTATCGGGCGCGCCGGTCTGATAAATTCCATAGCGCTGCAGGGCGTGAACCGCCGGCACCGCGCCTCCCGGGCCGCTGGCGTTTGCAAGCGCAGTCGAGCCGCGCAGTTGATGGTCATGGTCATGCGCCGGCATGTTGTTGAGCGCAAGCGTCGTGGTCGGTGCGCCACCCTTGTTACCTAAAGTGAAACTTGATTCGGCGTGTAGTGCCGCACGCCCACGCAGGTCCGGCAACCCGAACGTCGTTCGGCCGTCGCCACCGTAAAGTGTGCCGATGATCGAGAAAAGCACCTGGTTGGAGGAAATGCTCAGAAGTTGGCCGCTGCAAAACGCCCAGCCTCTTGGTGCAAAATTTCCGCCGAACATTATGATCTGACCGATGAAGGGATCTGACATGTTCATTTACCCTTGTGTGTTAGCTATTTTTTCCGGGTATCGCCCCGGGTAACGCGGTCGGATGTCGTCTGCCTCGCATCGGCCGCTCAGGCTGCAAACAGGCAGAACTGCGCCACATAGGTGCGTCCCGACGGGTCGGTTGCGCTTTTCTCGATGTTCACGGTCTCGGTCACGAAGTTCGGATCGTCTCGATGCGAGAGCGAAAAGATCGCATCTTCCGCATTCCGCTCGTCGCTTTCGAAAACCAGCCGGAACTGCTCGAGGCGCCGATCGATGCGCGTTTCCTCGATCGCGACCAGCTTCATTCCGAGGGTCTGACCGGCTTCATTCGATGCCGCAAAGAAAGTATCGACAAACGGTCGGAAACGGTCGGCCCGGTGATGGCCTGGTCCCGCAAAAAGCGTTGCGGCGCCCGCAACCGGTATGCCGGATATCACAGCCAGCGAGCCGCAGCCTAAGACAAAATCACGTCGTTTGATCATTGGGGTGTCTCCGTTGGCTGCAGGTCAGTTCCGGGACGGGAAGGTGCCTACCAGAGCAATGATGTAATTGACAGCCTGGTATGGCGGCATGTTGTTGAACGCTTGCCCGGCGCCAACAGGCGCCGCGGATATTGCTTCGGCGCCCATGTCGGTATCTGGTTCACCAGTTTGATAAATGCCGTAGCGGGTGAGTTGATTCACTGCCGGTACCGCGCCGCCCGGGCTGCTGGTATCTGCTACTGAGGTAGATCCGCGCAATTGATGGTTATGATCGTGAGAGGGAAGGTTAGCGACGCCAAGGGTCGTGGTTGACGCGCCAGCCTTCGCGCCAAGCCTGATATCTGGCAGACCGGGACCCTGACCCGCATGGACCGCCATCCGGCCACGCAGGTCGGGCAACGCGAAGTTTGTCCGGCCGTCGCCACCATAAATCGTGCCAAGAATTGAGAATAGCGCTGGATAAGAGTTGATCGCTAGTAGTTGACCGTTGCATAGCGCCCAGTCTCGCGGCGCATAGTTTCCCCCGAACATTACGATTTGGCCAATAAACGGTTCTGACATTTTCTTCTCCCTACCTTAGGACGGGTCGTGTTCGTTTAGACAACGCAGTCGTAATGACCTCCGGCATGATCATTCACTAATGACCGTTTTTTGTTTCTTCGTTTACCGGTTCTTAGTCGCTGTGAAGGAACCGCCTCCACCACTTCGCATCTATCGGTTTCAGGGTGGCGCTAAGTCTGTTCCGCTCTGCCTTGCTCAATCAAATGAATTCGCTCCGTTCAATATTGAACATAATATCGACCGCGCACCCGGCCATTATTGACTTGAGTATAGACCGGTATTGGAAAATTTCATGTAAGGCGAATCAACGACACCATGCGGGGTCTGGTTGTGCCACAGCGTAACTTCTTTAGTTGTTGTTTTTATTCAGTCAGTCTGGGAGAGCATCATCGGTTCGGAGTCGGCAGGAGACGCAATAAAAAGGAACATTATGTAAAAACGATTGTTTTGTCTTTGCGAAACCTAACGTTGTTACCGCCACGGTTAGTGGTCTATTCGTTCTTCGCGACCAACAACCGTGCCGCCGCTCTGAGATCAATCGCCTGCAGCTCGGCACCAACATTTTTTGCCTGAGACCTGAGACGTCTCGCAGATCTCCTGGCCGTGCATGGCTTTCAGCTAAGTCACAAACTCGTGGGCCTTTGTCCTCGCCAGATGCGAAAGGTAATTTACGGTATCCATTATTGTCGTCTGGATCGCGAAGCAGTCGCGATTCCGCTTGGACGCCATATACGCGTGCCGGGTAATACCTGAGAAGATGTCGATACCGCCAAGCGGGAATTTCGCCACTCCAGTGGCTCGGCCTTTGCCAGGTCCGGTCTCGACCTTATCGGATATTCAATGTTCAGGTGAGCCGGGAACACGAAGCGAAGCGCAAATTCGACGACCGATTCATTGCGGTATCGCAACTCTAATTAGCAACGGGACATAGCCCTTGCGTTCGTCTCGTTGTCCGCCTGACTCATCCCATGAGTATCTTTGGATGGTTGCCGGATGGAACCCGGCGGGCCGGCGTTCTTGGGCCCTTCGGGGCATAGCAGAAGGTGCCCGGGAGGAAGCGAGAACCCGTGGCTTTGCTTCGACAGCTTTCAATACTTTTGCCTTTGTCGGATATAATTTTTATTTTTCATCCGGATCCTGGTCAGAAAAACGGGGAGTTTTACATAGTCAAAGATGCAGGTACTCCAACGGGCAAAAATGTGATGCGAACTCAGGCACGGCAGGAGCGATTAACTGTTGTGGGATTTCACAGTTACAAGAAAATGGAGTCCGACCTGCTCGGCAGCCGATAGAAAGCTCGACTACTGAGGCGCGAGTGCGCTTTAACGATAAAGGATGCCAACAGGTCGTCGCGTGATCGGTTGTCTTGCCGGTGAGAGCTGGACGGCACGCGGCGTGTCCACGGCTCGCTCAGGTTTGCTCCTCGCGCAAGTTCTCTATTTGTTTTTTGGTCGCAACGACGGCCTCGCGCTGCTGATCCGTCAAGGTAT
>JARFQY010000274.1 GCA_029287535.1 Filomicrobium sp. | reverse complement strand
AGCTGATCACGCCAATCGCGATGGAAGAGAAACTACGCTTCGCGATCCGCGAAGGCGGCCGCACGGTGGGTGCGGGCGTCGTCTCGGCCATCGTGGAGTAACACAAAGGCCTCCAACGCCGGTGCTCAGATGCCGGCGTTGTTTTTCTCTTGGACACAAAGACCGGTGGGGTCGTGCACGGGTGTGGTCCTGATCCCCATTCTACCGGGTAAAAGCGCGAGGGGCTCAGGGCGTGATCGTCGTAACGACCAATGAAGTCGACGGTTACCGGGTCGTTCGCACGATCGGCATGGTGAGAGGGCTTTCGGTGCGTTCGCGCAGTCTTGCCGGAAATATCGGCGCATCGATTCAGATCCTGTTTGGCGGCAACATTACGCTCTATACTCGGTTGGCCGAGCTCGCCCGGCAGGAAGCCTTTGACAACCTCGTTGCTCATGCCGAAGACAAGGGAGCCAACGCCATCGTCGCCATGCGCTATGACGCCAACGAGATGGCATCCGCAGTGACCGAGGTTTTGGCCTATGGGACTGCCGTGGTTGTTGAGAAGATTCGATAAATGTTGCCTTTTGGCAACATTCAAGCAAAAAATAAAGGTTAGGGCGTGACAACATTGGATTGGTCAGTTAAGGACAGCGGTCCCCCAACCAATCCAGGTGAAGCACGCTCTCGCCGATGCGAGATTAGGGGTGTAGCTCAATTGGTAGAGCGTCGGTCTCCAAAACCGAAGGTTGGGGGTTCGAGACCCTCCGCCCCTGCCAACATACTGGATTAGAAAGCACGAAGCCAGGGTCCGCGAAGAGGGCGGCGGGCCATTGAGTTGCGTGACGGATCGTGTGGCGAAATGCAACGGTCCGAGGGAATATCGGTCCTCTTTGGTTTTTTTTGCTTCGAGAAGGCGACCTTGAACCCGTTCCAATTCCTGCAGGAAGTCCGTCAAGAGACATCCAAGGTGACCTGGCCGACCTGGAAAGAGGTCTGGATCACAACGGTAATGGTGCTGATCATGGTGACGATGGCGGCCCTGTTTTTCATGGCTATCGATCAGATCCTCGGCGCGATCGTCAACTTCGTCCTGCGCGTTGGGCGCTAAGCGAACCTTTTCGTAATGCATTGCCGGTGAAGGGCACTAGCAAGTCAGGTCAGGATCTAGCGATGCCGCAGCGCTGGTACATCGTACACGCGTATACCAATTTCGAACGTAAGGTTGCCGAGGCGATCAAGGAGCGAGCGAAGGCCGCCGGTCTGGAGGAGTTGTTCGAACAGATCATTGTTCCGACGGAAGGGATCGTCGAGGTCAAGCGCGGCCGGAAGGTTCAAACGGTCCGGAACTTTCTGCCAGGGTACGTGCTGGTGAAGATGGACATGACGGACCCGGCATTCCTGCTGATCAAGAATACGCCGAAGGTGACGGGGTTCCTGGGTGCCGATAACAAGCCAATGCCGATTTCCGAGGATGAGGCGATGCGCATCCTCAATCAGGTCAAGGATGGCGTTGAGCGGCCCAAGGCGACGATCACCTTCGAAGTCGGCGAGTCGGTCAAGGTTTCAGATGGTCCGTTTGCGTCGTTCCAGGGCCATGTTGAAGAGGTCGACGAGGAGCGCGAACGCATCAAGGTAGCGGTTTCAATTTTTGGTCGGCCGACACCGGTCGAGTTGGAGTTCAATCAGGTCGAGAAAATACCCAATTGAGGAGCTGAAGCAGAATATTTGCCGATTGGCGCCGAGAGCGTCAGAGCCGAGCCAATGCCCGCCTAGGTCATTGGCTTCAAGTCGTGCGGGAGGGTGAAGGGGAAAAGTCCCGAGCCCGCTTTAACCGCTAACCCTGGAACTGCCTTACCGGTGGTTCCGTAAGTCCAGGGGAATCCATGGCTAAGAAGATCGACGGCTACATCAACCTGCAGGTCCCTGCGGGTAAAGCCAACCCATCACCACCTATCGGACCAGCTTTGGGCCAGCGTGGTGTCAACATTATGGAGTTCTGCAAGGCGTTCAACGCCAAGTCCAAGGACATCGAACCGGATACGCCGATTCCAGTGAAGATCACGGTTTATACCGACCGTTCTTTCTCGTTCGAGATGAAAACCCCGCCTGCCACCTTCTATCTGAAGAAGGCAGCCGGACTTGCACCAACGGGAAAACCGGGCTCGGGCTCGAAGGAACCGGGACGTACGTCGGTTGCAACCGTGACGATGGATCAACTGCGCGAGATCGCCAAAATGAAGATGGCCGATCTCAATACTGACGATATCGATCAAGGCGCAAAGATCATCGCCGGTTCGGCCAGGGCAATGGGTATCGAGGTGAAGGGGTAAGCGAATGGCAAACGTATCTCCTGAGACCGCTAAGCAGACTCGTAAGGCCGGCGGCAAGCGCATGTTCTCGGTGCGGGACGGCATCGACCCCAATGACGCATTTGCGATTGATGCCGCGGTCGACATGATCAAGGACAGGGCGAAAGCGAAGTTCGATGAAACCATCGAGATCGCCATGAACCTTGGGGTCGATCCCAAGCACGCCGACCAAATTGTGCGCGGTGTTTGCATGCTGCCAAACGGTTCGGGCCGTACGGCGCGCGTGGCGGTGTTCGCGCGCGGCGCCAAGGCGGATGAGGCCAAGGAAGCTGGCGCCGACATCGTCGGTGCCGAGGAGCTTGTCCAGGAAGTCCAAGGCGGAACGATCAACTTCGACCGCTGCATCGCGACGCCCGATATGATGGGCCTCGTGGGCCGACTGGGCAAAATTCTGGGCCCGCGCGGCCTGATGCCGAACCCGCGGGTCGGCACCGTGACGATGGATGTTGGTGAGGCCGTGAAAGCGGCCAAGGGCGGGGCGATTGAGTTTCGCGTCGAGAAAGCCGGCATCGTTCACGGCGGTATCGGTAAGGCCAGCTTTTCGAAAGAGGCGCTGATCGAGAATATCCGCGCCTACGTCGATGCGGTGGTGAAGGCCAAGCCCACCGGCGCTAAAGGCACGTACGTCAAGAAGGTATCGATCTCCTCGACCATGGGGCCGGGGATCAAGGTTGATGCCGCCAGCGTACTGCCGGCAGCGGCGAACTGATTTGTGACGCAGGGGCTGGTGCCGTTGACCAGGCGCCGCAGCCCCAGCGTTGGATCATCCTTCTTGGTGGGGATGAACCAGACGAAGAATTCCGGGTGTTGAGCCCGGAGGACCCCGTTTCGGATTTGGCCTGTTAGGGCCGGAAAAGGAACGGACCTGTCCGAGATTGCAGGTGCTGACTGGCGATTGCCATCAGCTTAATGGAACTGACCGACGTCCGACGGAATTCTGTCGGGCTGGCCTGCATGAGACGGGAGAACGGCCGATTTCGGGGCCTTCGCGACAGCGAGGTGCCGCACTCGGTTCAAATCTTCTCGGTCGATGCCGGAAGGCCTTCGGGCCGACCGGGGACAGGTGAAAAGAACGTTGCTGGAAGAACCGCCTCGGCGCCTTCGACCAGCAGCAACTTGCAACCCGCAGGGCGCATTCGTTTGGCGCTCTGCAGACCAGGAGAGAGCAGTGGATAGAGCCGCGAAACGTGAGCTCGTCGCAAGCCTCCACGACGTGTTCGACAACACGGGCGTGGTGGTCGTTGCCCACTATACCGGTTTGACAGTCGCCCAAATGACCGACTACCGCCAGCGCCTCAGACAGGCAGGCGGGCAGGTCAAGGTGGCCAAGAACCGGCTGGCCAAGCTCGCGCTCCAGGACACCCCGGCGGCGGGGATCGCCGACCTGTTCACGGGACCGACCTGCATTTCCTATTCGCAGGATCCGATCACCGCGGCAAAGGTCGCCGTTTCCTATGCCAAGGAGAACGACAAGCTCGTCATTCTCGGTGGCGCCATGGGGGGCAATGTTCTGGACGATAAGGGCGTGAAAGCGCTCGCAGAGCTGCCTTCACTGGATGAACTGAGGGCCAAGCTGATCGGCTTGATGAATGCGCCGGCGACAAAGATCGCCCGCACCATCAAGGAGCCGAGTGCAAAGCTGGCCCGCGTTCTTCAGGCAAAGGCATCTCAGGACGAGGCCGCCTGATACGGCAACGGGAAGCTCACTATCAAGCGGTGCAGTTCGCGAAGACTGGGCCGCGCACCACTAGAAAAGATTTGAACCTGAAGGAAAACGAAACATGGCTGATCTGTCAAAAATCGTTGACGACCTGTCGTCGTTGACCGTCCTCGAGGCGGCTGAGCTTGCAACCATGCTCGAAGAAAAATGGGGCGTTTCGGCTGCCGCGGCTGTTGCCGTTGCCGGGGTCCCAGCTGCAGGTGGCGCAGATGCTGCCGCCGCAGAAGAGAAGACCGAGTTTGACGTGATCTTGGTCGCTGCTGGCGACAAGAAGATCAACGTCATTAAAGAGGTTCGCGCCATCACCGGGCTTGGCCTCAAGGAAGCAAAAGAGCTCGTTGAAGCCGGCGGCAAGGCAGTCAAGGAAGCTGCTCC
>JARFQY010000269.1 GCA_029287535.1 Filomicrobium sp. | reverse complement strand
TGATGTCGCGCGGACCGTCCGTGGTACCGAAGTGAGCGGCATGCGGAAACGACCCGCAACGGCGCTTGAGATCGGCAAAGACACGGTAACGACCCTCGCGATGCAAAGCCGCAATCGCGTCATCGAATTTCTTGGCGTAGTTCATCATGGCTTGCCTCCCATCAGGGCCGGTGTGAGCGGAGCTGTCTCCGCTTCACTTGGTTTAAGTTCAAATGTCTTCAGCGCCGCAACGCTGGGTTTTGCGCTCTCATGAGCATTCAGTCGCGCGCTGTCGGTTGTCCCCTCGCCAGGCATGGCCCAGCGCCACAACGCCGCATCTGGAAGCGGCAGCACCATTAGCCAATGCTCCAAGACACCGAGTGCAACGAGCGTTCCGATCAGCAAGGCCGATGTCTGCTGGAAAGCACTCGCTGATGAATCAAAGGCCGGATGGATCAACACCAAGGCCAGAACCGTTCCGGCCGTGATCGAAACAGGAAACAGCAGATTCATCGGCCGGTTTCTGAAGTACGTCTTGAGGTAGTCCATATGCGCCGGCAGGAAATCCACGGTCAGGTTCGGGATGCCGAGAAAGATGTTGAACTTCGCGCTCAGCCTCAAAAACCAAAGGCAGGTGAATGTAACAAGCGCGGTCTGGTTGGCCGCCCCCATGGAGACCACAACCAACGCCAGCACCGTCAGCAGGATGGCGAACTCATGCGTGATCAAGGTGGCAGTCGCCATGAGGAAGCGCCGCGGGCCGCGAGCGCCCACAGGGCACTCAACCCGTCGGGGACCGGTGACGTAGCCCGTCAGGAAACTCAGTTCATGCCAGCCCCACAACGCCAGACCACCGAGGAATCCGACATACGCGGAGGTGACCGTGGTCTCCTCAAGCGTTGCCACGACAGCCCACAGAGCGCCACCCGCCAACAAGGTTGCCGCAGTCATGCTCCAAGGGAACGTGCGCTGCGGCAGCTGATTGAGGAACAGGATCGCGCCGGTAGAAAACCACCAGACAAACAGCGCCACCGCGACTGCCAATCCATGTTCAATCATGCGAGCAGGCTCCTCACCAGGCTGGAACGAGCCGGCTTGAATCCGGCAGTTCGTTGCTCTTCGTGGGGTGGAAATAGAGCCGCAACAGCGTCACCGCCGCCTGTGTCCCTAGTCCCGCGGTCTTCAGGCGGCCCATAACGCCCCCTTCTTTTTTGGCCCGCTCCAATCCCTCATTGAGGACGCGCAGCCGCTCCATCAACTTGCGGAATTTCGGGCTGTCGATATCGAGGGTCAGCGGGAACACCTGTTTGGTGATCTCGTTGCAGATATGGAAAACCCGGTAGTCATAATCGGTGGGATCGATATCGAGTGCGGCGTGGAAGTGCGGTCGCGCATGATCGCGAACGTACATCGTGGCGTAGACGGCAACCAGGAAGAAGCGCACCCAGTACTTGTTCATTCCTGAAAGCAGTTGCGGGTTGGCCCGCATCAGTAGCGCAAAGGCCTCCCCATGGCGGAACTCATCGTTGCACCACTTCTCGAACCACTTGAAAATCGGATGGATGCGCTTGTCTGGATGACGCTCCAGATGCCGGTAGATCGTGATGTAGCGCGCATAGCCGATCTTTTCAGATAGGTACGTGGCGTAGTAGATGAACTTCGGCTTGAAGAAGGTGTACTTCTTCTTGCGGGTCAGAAAACCCAGATCGACGGCAATCCCGAAGTCTTTCAGTGTGTCGTTGATGAAGCCGGCGTGGCGCGCCTCGTCACGGCTCATGTAGGTGAAGAGCTCTTTGACGTCTGGGTTCTTGCCGCGCTTTTTCATTTCGGCGTAAAGCACACAGCCGGAGAACTCGGCGGTGAGTGATGATATGAGAAAGTCGATGAATTCCTTGCGCAGCCCCTCCGGGAGACTATCGATGTCAAAATCATCCCATTCTTCATTGCGCTTGAAGTGGCCCTTGTTGGGGTCGCTCTTCATTTCGGCAATCAGCTCATCCCACTCGCGGCGGACGGGTGTCACGTCGAGGCGGTCGAGTTCTTCGAAATCTGTCGTGTAGAAGCGTGGGGCGAGCAGGGAGTCTTCCTGCGCCTTGCGCGTGCTCTCATTGGGCGCGCCTGCGATACCAATCGTCATAGTTCCCTCCCCGATGAGAAGCTGAATTCGCACAGTTCCATGAATTCAAGATCGCCGGTTGCGCGCGTCCACTTACGCTCCAGCCAACCTGCACGCGTTACCGTCGCGCGTCGGCGAAGGACCCGCTTTTCACCATAAGGAACGCGAACCGGCTCACCATGCACCAGAACCGAGTCACCAGGTTCGATAGAGATATCTCCATCAAGGGTGACATGCGCATGCAGGCTTTCAAACGTGTTCTCGACCTCGATCGTACAATCGACATCGAAATGTTCGTTGGGCGAAGTCACACTTCCAATCATGAGTCTGTTCCCTTTCTGAGTTAGCCTCAGCGCAAGAAAGCCGCGAAGGTCTCCACCTGGTGGCGACCAAACGCGGCCATTTCGAACGAGCGCCCCGATGCCGGGTCGGAGACGGTCACACGCCCGTCGTCCCATTGCTCGATCGTGTACGGGGTGCCATCACTGCTCCCCATAAGTGCTCGCTCACGGCGAAAGCCCAGCATCACCGTGCGCATGAATGCATTCTCGTTGAACGTGTAGCTTCCCAGCTGCTGACCGGTCTTCGCGTCCTTGACGATGACGACGCCACCAGGAGCTTGCGCGAACTCGATCGCTCGCGTCGCGACAATCGTGCCTTCCGGCCGCCATTCCCATTTGTAGCCGGCAAGACGGCTGATGCTCACAGCAGCAAGTGAGAAGCAGACGAGTGTCCCGGCCGCGATGAGGGCTGCCCTTGGCACCGTCTCCTTATGGCCCGCACGTTTCATGACGCGGCTCCTTGCATTTCAGCTGCGTCTGCCGGGTATGTTTGAGTTGCGCCCACACGCAAGCGCTTTGGCACAACGGCCGGCGGCGCTACCGAGGCCTCCTCTTCCGTGAGGCTTGCGGCCAGTGCAGTGCTTAGAATTCCGGCCACCTTCTCTGCGTCCTTGATGGCGCGCAGCATCGGTTCGGGCCGTGAAAAGTTCCACGGGCGCAGGTTCGGCCACAGCGCCAGTGAATACACGTGCTGAGACTTGGCGATGCGCAGTGGAATATCGCCGGACCCGTCAGGAGATATCCTAAGTGCAGCATTCTCGATGACGTTGAATGGCACATTGACGGTCATTGGCAATGCGACACCCGAGCGGATCACGAGACGCCGGTTGGTGATTGTGTAGATCGTGGAGCGGGCATACGCCCAGGCCAGGAGCAACAAGACCCCGATTGCGGCAAGGGCGACCGGTAGCAGTTCCAAGGCATATGCCGTGGCTGCCAGCAGCGAACCGCCACCGATCACACCCTCGTACATGCGCCAGACCATCAGGAGGGCAAAGTAGATGGCCACCGGCCGCACATACATGCCGCGCCAGGCAAGGGATCGCCAAAGCGGCGTGCCCTGCCAAAGCATCTGTTCGCCTCTGGGCAACTTCGCGGGAAGCCCGGGCACCGGCTCAAATGCGAAGTCATCGTGTGTCATGTCAGCGATCCCTCGGGTTGGGCGCGATTGTAGAATTGGCCGCCGGCGTAGTAGGCGCTGATGCGGTCCTCTTCGCGCCGGGTGACCTGATCGGAAGACTTGGTTGTCGGCACGTCGCCAAACTGGTCAGCATTCAATGAGCTCACCCGGACGTACGGTTTTTCCAGGCTGCCAAACAGGCGCCAGGTGACGATCGTTGCCATCGTGTTGGGAACGAGGATCCGTTTTCCCGCGGCGGGTCCACCATCGTCACTGCCGTCCTCGCCATCGGAAGCCGCCGGCATTCCGAGTTCGATTTCGTAATAGCGAACGACGCTTTCGGAGCGATCGACCCAGAGGTCGCTGATGGTTCCGACATCCTTATCGTCGCGAGAAACAACGGTCATTCCACGGGGGTCATTATCACCATCGACAACCTTCATCTCGTCGAAGGCGCGCAGCGGAACGATCTTGAGATCGCCATAGCCGGTCTTGTCGGGAACATCGTCGCGGAGGCAATAGGCAGCTGGCCCAAAGCCACTGGTTAGCGGGTTGCCCGTTGCCTCGTAGGGGGCACCATCGAGCGCCGACAGGGCTCGGCCGGTAAACTCCGGTTCGTTCGTCTCCGCTGGAGGCGCCTGCTTTTGCCCGCCTTCCGGAAGCGACCAGAACTTCGGTTTGGGCGTCCAGATCTCGGAATCGGTGTGGACCTTTCCGGTCACCTCCACTTCGAGAGGATAGCCTTCGCGGCGCGACTCTCGCTGCAGATAGAGGATAAGTCCGAAGAAAAAGATCCAGAATGCATAAAGCAGGATCAACGTCAGATCGATGTGTTCGCTGAAGCCAAGAGTCATTTTGACGAACTCCTTTGTTCTCTGCGTCAGCCCGGCAACTCGGCGAGGCCAAAGCGTTGCGACGTTCTCGGTCGCGCGGCGCCAAACGGCCTGACCAACGGACCAATGACGACGAGCGTTGTGAAAAGCAGTACGATTTCGATGTGGTAGACAAAGCTGAAGCCCACTGATGGGTCGGTGAGAACCGTGCCGAGCTGGCCGCTTTCGGCCAACGCGGAAACCCAATCGCGAATGGCACCACCAAGCGCGATGCCGACGCCGGCAGCGGTTGCCTGGACGGCACCCCAGGCGCCCAGCGCCAACCCGCTCTGCCCATCCCGCGCCAGTGACATTGCCGCCGCCAGCGTGCCCACTGCAAACAGTCCGGCGCCGAAACCGATAAGCACTGCACCGAACCGGAACAGCATGTCCGATTCCATCGGGGCTGCGAGGATCACGGCACTGAAGCCTGGCAGACCGACAAGTGCTCCGATCGCCGCAAGACGGCAGGGATCGCCACTGTGACTGAGCGAGTGCGCCGCAATTGCAAACCCGACAAGCGAGCCGCCGGCCATGAGCGCGGTAAGCACCGTGGTCGCACTCACCGAAAGGTCGAGGATCTGTCCGCCATAGGGCTCAAGCAGGATGTCTTGCATGCTGAAGCCAGCTGTCCCAAGACCAACAACGATCAACAGTCGGCTGGCACGACCACCTCTCATAAAGGCTTGCCAGGACTCTTTGAATGGCGGTCTCGGCGTTGTGTCAGCCGCGCGCTTGGCATCAATGGGCTCTTGCTGCCAAAGCGCGATGGAATTCAGCACGACGGTTATGACCGCGGCCCCCTGGATGCACTGTACTAGCCGGGTCGCGCTGAAGTCCTGCAGCAGTGCGCCGAATGCCAGGGAGCTGACAACCATCCCGAGAAGCAGCGTCACATAGAGAAGTGCGACGACTCTTGGCCGGGTGTTGGCCGGTGCAAGATCGTTGGCCAGTGCAAGGCCCGCGGTTTGGGTTGTATGAAGGCCAATGCCGACGAGTAGAAATGCCGCGGCGGCAGCGATCTGTCCGACGAACGCCTTCTCAGGTGAGTCCATTGTCAGAACCAGGAGTGCAAACGGCATGATGGCGAAGCCGCCGAATTGCATCATGGTGCCGAACCAGATGTAAGGAACCCGGCGCCATCCGAATGCGGATTTGTGCCAGTCCGACCGGAAGCCGATGAGCGCCCGCAGTGGCGCGAAGACCAGCGGCAATGCGATCATTAAGGCGACAAGCCAGGCCGAGACACCCAGCTCCACAATCATGACCCGATTGAGCGTGCCGTTCAGCAGCACTAGCGCCATGCCGACCGAGACCTGGAACAGCGACAAGCGCAAAAGCCGACCCAGCGGAAGTTCTCTTGAGGCGGCATCAGCGAAAGGAAGCGCTCGCGGACCGAGCACCGCCAACAGTTCGCCAAGCTGGTGCCTCAGCTCCTTCATCGGCGCACGAGCTCCATCGCGTGAGACAGATAAAAACCGCTGACGACGCGTTCGCTCGAACCGGCCCGCCACGGGCCTAAATCGAATGAGGCGGCGATGAGCTTGCTCAGCCTCGCTTCGCTGACCGGTTCAATCGCCGGGGCACGATCAGACCGAGGGAACAGTCTGCCAACCGCATGCATGAGAGTGAGTGCCGGCGTGCGTGGTGCGAATGTGAAATGGATCGACCGGCGGCTCGCACTGGAGAAGGCCTCAAGCACGCGCAGCATTTCATTGGCCGGATAATGGATCAGCGAATCCATCGCGACGATATGGTCGAAATCGCCAGCAGTGGCACTCAGCATATCTCCGACCTCGAAGTCGACGCGTCCGCCCTCCAGGTCGGCCGGCGTGCGCTCCCTCGCGATTCCGATCAAATTCGGTGAGAGGTCAATGGCTGTCACATACGCGCCCCTGCGGGCCAATTCGATGCTCAACGCGCCTGTTCCGCAACCAGCATCGAGAATGCGCCAGCCGCGAAGATCCCTCGGCAATGCGGACAACAGCACTGCGCGCATACGGTCGCGTCCAGCACGAACTGTGGCGCGGATGCCGCTGACCGGCGCGTCCGACGTCAGCCGCTTCCATGCATCGACAGCAGTGCGGTCGAAGTAGTCCTCAAGTTGGCCGCGTCGGCGCTGGTAATCGAGTGTTGGCATCATTGGAACCCTAGAAAATCGAACAGGTCACGGTCTTTCATGGGAGCGGCCTCGAGTGGTTCGGCACCGGCCCAAAGCGCTGCGGCGAGGTTGAGGTATTCCTGCTGGACGGCCCGCAGCTCCTCCGAATCCTCCATCTCGAACAAAGTCGCTTTCTTGAGACGGCTGCGCCGAATGACGTCGAGATTTGGAAAACGGGCCAGCGTGCGCAGACCAACGCTGTCGTTGAAACGATCGATCTCGTCAGTCGCGTCGCTACGATTGGCAATCACACCACCCAGGCGAACTTCGTAGTTCTTGGACTTCGCCTGGATCGCGGCAACAATCCGGTTCATCGCGAAGATCGAGTCAAAGTCGTTGGCGGTCACAATAAGGGCCCTGTTCGCGTGCTGCAGGGGAGCCGCGAAGCCACCGCAGACGACGTCACCCAGAACGTCGAAGATGACGACGTCGGTGTCCTCTAGAAGGTGGTGCTCCTTGAGGAGCTTGACCGTCTGCCCCACGACGTAGCCACCACACCCCGTGCCGGCCGGAGGGCCGCCTGCCTCGACACACATGACGCCGTTGTAGCCTTCGAAGACGAAGTCATCGGAGCGTAGCTCTTCGGAGTGGAAATTGACCTCGCCCAGAATATCGATGACCGTCGGGATCAACCGCTTGGTCAGAGTAAACGTCGAGTCATGCTTGGGATCACAGCCGATCTGAAGTACGCGCTTTCCCAACTTGGAGAATGCGACCGACAGGTTTGATGAGGTCGTGCTTTTGCCAATCCCACCCTTGCCATAGACGGCGAAGACCTTCGCGGTATCAATCCGTACCGCAGGATCCAAATGCACCTGCACACTGCCATCGCCATCGGGCGGGGTTTCTGAGAGGCAAGACAGGCAATCTGATTTCAAATCAAGCGTCATGCTGCGGCCTCCACGCCGATACCTTCAAGACGATCCTCAAGCTCTTCGCCCGCTTCACGCAGCGCCAGGAGCATCTCGTCATCAGGGTTCCAATAGTTGCGTTCGTGAGCTTCCAAGAGCCGGCTTGCGACTTTGGCGGAAGCCGTCGGATTAAGGGCCGCTAACCGTTCGCGCATTTCCGGATCGAGCACGAACGTCTGTGTGATCTGCTGATAGACCCAGGGCGCGACCTGCCCCGTCGTCGCCGACCAACCAACGGTGTTGGTGATATGCGATTCAATTTGACGAACACCCTCGTAGCCGTGATTGAGCAGTCCCTCGTACCATTTCGGGTTGAGGGTTCGTGTGCGCGTCTCAAGCGCGATCTGCTCTGACAGCGTGCGCACGACACCGCCGCCACGGGTCTGGTCACCAATGTAAACGGGGACCTCTTCGCCGCGAGCGCGGCTCGCCGCCCTGCTAATGCCGCCGAGGGTATCGAAGTAGTGATCAATGGTGGTGACGCCGAGCTCAACGGATTCGAGGTTCTGGTACGACAGCGAGACACCCGACAGCATCTTCTGCAGCAGCTGCGGCTGGCGAATGGGTGTACCATTGCGCGCATAGGCAAAACCCTTGCGCCGCATGTAGGCGTCCGCGAGCTCTGCTTCTTCTTGCCAGCAGCTGTTTTCAATCAGGTGATTGACGTTGGAACCATAGGCACCCTCGGCGTTCGAGAAGACGCGAAGTGCTGCTTCCTCGAGATCACAACCATGTTCGGCCTGATAGGCTTCTGCATTAGACTTGATGAAGTTTTGCTCGGCGGGCTCGTCAGCCTTCGCTGCCAGGTAGGCTGCTTCCGCGAGAACCCGCGTTTGCAAGGGCAGCAAATCCCGGAAGATTCCCGACAGCGTGATGACCACGTCGACGCGCGGGCGCCCGAGCTCTTCGAGCGATATCAATTCAGCGCCGCACAACCTGCCGTAGCTATCGAAGCGCGGGCGAGCCCCCATCAGGGCCAGAGCCTGGGCGATCTGGGACCCTTCCGACTTCAGGTTGTCGCTTCCCCAAAGCACCATCGCGATGGTCCTGGGCAGCGGATAGCCGCTCGACACATGCCGCTCCAACAGCCGTTCGGCCTGCCGCGCGCCGTCTTTCACGGCAAAGGCACTTGGCATGCGGAATGGATCAAAGCCGTGCGTATTGCGGCCAGTCGGAAGAATATCCGGCGTGCGTAGCAAGTCTCCGCTGGGGCTCGGCCGAACGAAGCCGCCGTCGAGCGCGTGCAGGACAGCTGGGATCTCGTTGCTTTCGGCAAGTAAACCGTCAACACGGATGGCTTCCTCCAGCGCCGCGATGCGCTCATCGCAAGCACCAGGCCCCTGCATACCGGCGGCAACCCGGCGTGGGTCCTTGCCGCTCACGACGTCGGCGATCGCTTCTTCAGGCAACGTGACGAACGACGACGCCTCATTCATCGCGCAAAGGAGCTCAAGGCGTTCACCGGCATCCATTGCTTTGCCAACGACATGCAGGCCTTGCGGAATGAGCGTGTACTCGAGCTCGAGCACCTCTTCCCAAAGACGGGAGATACGGCAATCGGCTTCGCCCACCGACCATTCCGGTTCGGCTTCGCAAAGCTCCACGTTCGAAGCCTGGGCCTGAATCAAGGACGCCAGTCCGGCTCGGTCTTCCACGTTGTCCGGCGGCAGCCCGCGCCAGCGCTCCAGCGATGACTTCAAGTCACTCAGGCCGCGGTAGAGCCCAGCCTGGGCAATCGGAGGTGTCAGGTAACTGATCAGCGTCGCCGCCGAGCGGCGCTTGGCTATTGAGCCCTCCGACGGATTGTTGGCGGCATAGATGTAGAAGTTCGGCAGATCGCCGATGAGCCGGTCCGGCCAGCATGTCTTGGACAGACCGGTCTGCTTGCCAGGCATGAATTCCAGGGCGCCGTGCGTACCAAAATGGAGGACGGCGTGCGCGCCGAAGTCATGCTTGAGATAACGGTAGAAGGCACAAAAAGCGTGCGTCGGTGCGAAGCTCTTCTCGAACAGCAGCCGCATCGGATCGCCTTCGTACCCGAACGCCGGCTGCACACCGACGAAGACATTGCCGAAACGCTCACCGAGGATAAGAACCGATCTGCCATCGCTCTGGTGACGGCCGGGCGCCGGGCCCCACTGCTTTTCGACTTCGGCAAGATGCGGCTCACTGCGGACATAGTCATCCGCACCAATGCGGGCATGCACATTGGCGTGGGTACCGAATTGCTCGGCATTTCCCTTGAGGATTTTGTCACGCAGTTCGTCGACATCGGCCGGCACCGCGACGTCGTATCCGTCGTCCTTCAAGGCGCGCAGCGTGTTGTAGAGCGACTCGAAAACAGAAAGGAAGGCGGCCGTGCCGACGGATCCCGCGTTGGGAGGGAAGTTGAACAGCACGATGCCGATACGGCGATCCTTGCGTGCGGCCTTCCGCAAAGCGATGAGCTTTTCTGTTCGCTGGACCAGCCGTTCAACACGTTCAAGCGCCGGGTGCATATCTCTTGACTTGCCGGCCGTGGCCTTTTCCGAACGGCCACCAAACAGCATCGGACTTGTGGCGCCGTCGAGCTCGGGAATAGCGACCATGATTGTCGCCTCGATCGGCGATAACCCCTGTTCCGAAATCTCCCACTGCTCGAGATTCTGAAATTCGACGGCGTGCGCGGCAAGATAGGGAATGTCGAGTTTGCTGAGCAGCTCATCAGCGGCCTTGGCGTCATTGTACGCAGGCCCGCCTACAAGCGAAAAACCAGTGAGCGACACAAGCGCATCAACCGTGGCGCGCCCTTCACCATCGACGAAATAGCGCTCGATAGCCGGGCGCGCATCAAGGCCACTGGCGAAGACTGGAATGACCCGGAGGCCGTGGGCTTCGAATTCACCGATTACAGCATCGTAGTGGGCCGTGTTGCCCGCCAGCAGATAGGACCGCATAACCAGCAAACCCACCGTCCCCCTGGCTTCGCCTGGGGGCCGTGGAAGGATCTGGCGGTCTTCCACAATCGTTGGGTCCAAGCGCGGATGGTAGAGGCCGATCTCAGGATATTCTGCAGGATCCTCTGTCGATAGCGTGCCGCGCAGGGACTTGCGCCCGCCATCGGCGTAGCGGGTGACCAACAGCCGGATGAGGTTGGCGAGATTGTCGTCTGAGCCGGCCAGCCAATACTGCAGTGTCAGAAAATAAGCACGCACGTCCTGCGCTGTACCCGGTATGAATTTCAGGATCTTGGGGATCCTGCGCAGCATCTTCATCTGCCGCGCACCGGAACTCTGCGCGCGATTTTTATTGCTGGCCCCACGAAGACGCCTGAGCAGCGCCATGACGCCGCGCTCACGCTTGTCCATTCTGAACTGGCCGATGCGGGTCAGCCGGACGATCTCGCCGGCCGACATGATCGACACCATGGCATCACAATGTTCGCGGCGCGCCTCCAAAGCCGGAAGAACGGCCTGGATGTGTTCATCCATGAACAGCATGCTGTTGATGATGATGTCGCCGCGCGCGATATCCGCTGTGCACCGTTCCTGAGCACCTGGATCGCTGGAAAACGTTGCCGTCGCGTGCAGGGCAATTTCGATGCCGGGTAGTTCTTTTCCGAGAATCTCGTGCGCGCGTTCCGCGGCGCTGGCCAAGTGGTTATCCAGCGTCACGATGACCACGCGCACCGGCGCGGGACTACCGGCCGAAATGAGCTTTTGCATCGTAAAGGGTCTCCACCGTGATTACTTCAAGCCCGCGGTCGCAGGCGAACTTCTCGGTATTGCGCCGTGCCTTGCCACGGACAAAGAACGGGATTTTTTTCAACTCTGCCTCCGCATCAGGCTTCCAGATAATCTCCGAAACCATGACGGGATCTGTTCGTTTCGCTGGCACGTCTTGCGGCGTTTCGGTTGACGGCTGCGGCGTTGCCGCGCTGTGGCCCAGATGAGACGGGCTCGCCTCTGCATGAAACTCGAAGTCGTCGCGGAACATGCCGATCAGGTGTTCTTCGAGCCCCATCATCAGCGGGTGCACAAAGGTGTCGAACAGGACATTGGCACCTTCGAAACCCATCTGGGGCGAGTAGCGTGCGGGATAGTCCTGCACGTGAACAGGTGCTGAGATCACCGCGCAGGGAATGCCTAGCCGCTTGGCGATGTGGCGCTCCATTTGCGTGCCAAGTACGAGTTCCGGCTGCGCCTCTGCAATCTGCTCTTCGACCTCAAGGTAGTCGTCGGAAATCAGCGGCTTGACGTCATAGCGTTTCGCCGCGTCTCGCACGTCACGGGCGAATTCGCGCGCATAGGTGCCAAGGCCGACAACCTTGAACCCGAGTTCTTCTTCGGCCATGCGGGCTGCCGCGATGGCGTGCGTGGCGTCACCAAAGACGAATACGCGCTTGCCAGTGAGATACGTCGAGTCGATGGAACGCGAATACCAGGGGAGACGACCAACGTCGTCGGACCCTGCCAAGTCAGGGGCAAGGCCCGCCAATGCGACGACTTCCGCGATGAATTCGCGCGTTGCGTTCACACCGATTGGAACGACCGTCGTCATCGGCTGTCCAAAAGCCCGCTTGAGCCACTGAGCCGTCGTTGCAGCCGTCTCCGGGTACATGACAACGTTGAAGTCCGCATCGGGAATTCGCAGGAGGTCCGTTGGGCGCGAGTTCAGGGGAGCAACGACATTGATGTCGATGCCGAGTCCGGTCAGCAGCCGGCTAATCTCGACGACGTCATCGCGATGCCGGAAGCCAAGCGCAGTCGGTCCAAGAAGATTGCAGCAAGGCTTCCGGCCATCCGGGCGCAATGCCCGATCCACGCCGGCAGGCGGCACCCTGCTGGCCAGCAGTGCTCGAACGAGCTGATAGAAGGTTTCGGAGGCGCCCCAGTTTTCCTTACGCTGGTATGAGGGCAGCTCAAGCGGGACGACGGGAACCGGCAATGCCAGCGCGCGGGCCAAACCGCCCGGATCATCCTGGATCAGTTCGGCCGTGCATGAAGAACCGACGAGCATGACTTCCGGCTGGAAGCGCTCAAATGCGTCGCGTGCCGCGGTCTTGAAAAGCTCTGCCGTGTCACCGCCAAGATCGCGCGCCTGGAACGTCGTGTAGGTGACCGGCGGGCGATGATCGCGTCGCTCAATCATCGTGAAAAGCAAGTCGGCGTATGTGTCGCCTTGCGGTGCATGGAGAACGTAGTGCAGACCTTTCATCGCCGTCGCGATCCGCATGGCGCCAACGTGCGGCGGGCCTTCGTATGTCCAAAGGGTCAGCTGCATGGCCTAGACCTCCAGCCGTTGGCGGCGACGCAGCGGCCGGGCAAAGATCTCAGCAAGATCACCGGCCTGCTCGTAGCCTTGGATGGGGGTAAAGACCGTCTCGATTGACCACTTGGTGGTCATACCTTCGGCTTCGAGCGGATTGGCAAGTCCAAGCCCGCAAACAACAAGGTCGGGCTTTTCCTCGCGGCAGCGGTCGAGTTGGCGGTCCACATCCTGCCCCTCACTCAGCCGCGTGCCTTCCGGCAGCAACGCAAGCTCTCCAGCCAGATGCGTACGATTGAGGTAGGGCGTACCCACCTCCACGATGTTCATGTCCAGCTCGCGTGACAGGAACCGCGCCAGGCAGGGCTCGAGCTGTGAATCGGGGAACAGGAAGAGCCGCTTTGACGCAAGGATCTCGTGATGATGCTCCAGAGCCCGTCGCGCGCGTGCTTCCGGCTGAGCAATGACGCGGTTGAACCGGTCGGGGGGAACATCGAACGCCTCAGCGGCCGCTTTCAGCCACAACGTCGTGCCTTCCGCTCCCAGCGGAAAGACGGCAGGCAAGTACAAGCCGCCGCGCTCATCGAGTGCACGGGCCGTATCGCTGAGGAACGGTTGCGCGAGGAGGCAGCGCGTTCGCGGTCCTATAGCGGGCAACATGCTTGATTTGCGCGGCGGGAGGAAGTCGACAGAGGCGATCCCGAGGTCTGTGAAGAGACGGCGGAACTGATCCTCGACAATATCTGAAAGGGCCCCGACCACGAGAAGTGACGGCGGGCCGTTGGCGTCGGCTTCGGGGAGTTCCGGAACGAGGGACGCCAAACAGGCATCCTCGCCTTGTGTGAACGTCGTCTCGATTCCGCTGCCCGAGTAATTGAGGACACGTACATCCGGCATGTAGCGGCGGGACAGCCTTTGCGCAGCCCGGCTCAGGTCCAGCTTGATGACCTCGGAAGGGCACGAACCGACAAGAAACAGCAGCTTGATATCGGATCGCCGCTTGAGCAGCCTTTCGACGACTTTATCGAGTTCCGCATTCGCGTCGGCCAGACCGGCAAGGTCGCGCTCGTCAATGATCGCGGTTCCGAAACGGGGTTCGGCAAAGATCATCACGCCGGCGGCTGATTGCATCAGGTGCGCGCAGGTGCGCGAGCCAACGATTAGGAAGAAAGCGTCCTGGATCTTCCGGTGCATCCAGACGATGCCCGTCAGGCCGCAGAAAACTTCGCGTTGTCCATGTTCACGCAGCACCGGCGCATTAAGGCAGCCGCTTGATGCTGGTCGAGAATCGGGAAGCGGGAGATTTCGGGCTGGCGCGTTCATGCCGATCCCTCCGCGCCATTCGCGATGAGCTCATCGGATGCTGATTCCCGCTGCAATCTCGCTGCCCTGAGTTTGAGTAGGAATTGCGCGGCATTGACGACATAGGAGGCATACGCAGCAAGCGCCAGAACCATCTCTTGGAAGGGCGTCAGCGCCGCCGTGAAGAGCGCCACCAGGTAAGCGGTGTGCAACGCCAGCACCAGCATGCTGACGACGTCTTCCCAGAAGAACGCGGGCACGAAAAGGTATTGTCCAAAGACATCCTTCTCCCAAATCGACCCGGTGATCATGATGGCGTAGAGCACCAGCGTTTTGAGCACGATCGAAATCGAAGCCGCCATGTAGCCTTCGCCGGTGAGCAGATAGCGCAGCACAAGCCAAAGGCTGATCAGGAACACGACGAATTGGACGGGCGCCAGGATCGCTTGCACGAGCGTCCATGGAGACGCGTCCCTGCGGGCCTGCTCAGCTGGTGTGTAGAGGGGCCTAGGCTGGTTGTAAGGATTTGCGCTGTTGCGCATGACGCCGCTCCCGAAACAGGCCTCATCCATCAGGACGAGGCAGCTTGTCGCGGAAGTGTAAATCTCAGGAGCCAAAAGTGTCAATCAAAGTTGACGTAAATCTTGCTTTACATTTTGTGCCGAGTTTGATCACTATCGTACAGAGACCTGCTGGTCGCGGCATATGGTCACTTCTCGAAGAGTCTTACGGTTGTGACGACAGTCTGATTGGATTGGATGCGGGATAATGCATGGGCTTCATAAAGAGTTTCGGCACCAGCCTCACCCTGTCGAGGTCGCTAGGAAGAAGTTAACCCGGTCACGACAGGGAGGCGGCAGCACACGGAATTTCCCTATGCCTGTCGCACGGCAGCTACGTCAGGACGAGGTCCCTAGCCACGGCTCGCGTCAGTACGATTCCGAGCCCTTCACTTCCGAGTTGCCTTCAGGAGTACAAGGCATGGATTCTGATGCTCGGCATACCCGCGAAGACGTCCGGGAGCGCTTGGCTGAGGAATTGGAAACCGAGATCATTCCCCGTCTCCTGCTTGCCCACGGCAATGTTCCCAAGGTGGTGTTTGCTGAGGAAACTCTGGTCGCTCTCGAAAAATCGGTCCAGGCGCGGGAGCTGGCGCGGATCGCCGTAGCAGGCGACGCCAAAGCCGTGATCGATCAAATCAATAAACTGGTTCTCGGCGGTGAGCAGCTTGAAACCGTGCTTACAAACGTCATGGCCGGAGCGGCAAGGCGTATGGGGCGCCAGTGGGAGAGCGATGAGCTCGACTTCGTGCAGGTCACGATCGGGGTCTCCAACCTCCAACAGGCCTTCCGAAATCTCCTCATCGAGCACCCGACCGCTTTTGCCAACGGAAGCAGCACCGGCCACTCGGCGCTGTTTATTTCCGCGGCGGAAGAGCAGCACACGTTCGGAATCCTCATCCTCGAGGAAACCTTCCGGTGCCGCGGGTGGAACGTTCGCTCCAGCATCGAGTTTGATTTCACGCAACTGGTGGAGGTAGCCACCCATGAGCCAATCGACCTGGTAGGCTTTTCGCTGTCTTGCGAAAGCCGACTTGACCAATTAGCAGAGCAAATGAATACTCTGCGGTCTGCTTCACTTTCACCAGACTTGGTGATTATCGTCGGTGGCAATGTCTTTCTGGATAATCCTGGGTTATGGAAGAGGATCGGGGCCGATGGCTCGGCACCTGATGCGATCGAAGCACTCCTCGTTGGCGAAAAACTTGTTCGCGCTCGACAACTGGCACAGCGGTCGAGCACCTAGTCATTCGCTTGGGGCGACCCACCACCCCCCTGCCGGGCTCCAGAAAAGCCGTGAAACCGTTTGATTCGCCAGATAAGACGATCGGAAACCTGAAGGCAGCTTCAGCTGGCAATCTGATCGCGGCCGCGGCCGATATCGCGTTGGTCATTGATCGTAAAGGTGTCGTCAAGGACGTCGCCTTCACCTCCGATGACCTGGCGGCCAGCTTTGGAACCGAGTGGGTCGGCGAATCCTGGCTCGACATCGTTACGCCGGAAAGCCGCAAGAAGGCCCAGGACTTGCTTGAGCCGTCCACCAACGGCAAGCCGATGCGTTGGCGCCAAGTCAATCATGCCCTTGACGACCAGCCCGATGTCCCGGTGCGATATACCTCGGTCTCGCTTGGCTCGGCCGGAAAAGTCCTCGTCCTTGGGCAAGACCTGCGCCCACAAGCCGCCCAGCAGCAGCGCATCATGGAAGCGCAGGCCGCCATGGAGCGTGAGTATGAGCGCTTGCGGCACGCCGAAACCCGGTACCGCGCCGTATTCCAGGTCTCCTCAGAAGCCGTTTTGATTGTCGATGCCGCGACCCAACGTGTTGTAGAGGCTAATCCGGTCGCGTCACAGTTCCTGGCGAACGGCACAAAGGCGATATCGGGGCGGCATTTTTCCGATCTGTTCAGCGATGCAACCTCTGCCGCGGCAAAAGAAAGCCTAGTCTCTGCCCAGACCATGCCGCGCGTCGAAGGTGTCCCTGTAGAGTCAGCGCACGGCAACAAGCGCCTGTCGATGTCGGTCTCATTGGTGCGTCAGAGCCGGTCGGCATACTTCCTTGTCCGCCTCTCAACGCAGGGAAGCGCCGCTAACGCCGCAGATCTGGTGGGCCGCTCGAACGTCCTCAAGGCCATTGACCAACTGCCAGACGGTTTGGTCATCGTCGACAAGGACCGGCGCATCATGATGGCGAACCCGTCATTCCTGGAGCTCTGCGAGCTCGCACAGGAATCTCAAGTCAAAGGAGAACCGGTCGAGCGTTGGCTAGGTCGTGTCAGCGTTGACGTCGATGTTCTTCTGGCCCATGTGCGCGAGCATGGAGCAACGCGCCGGTTTTCGACGGTCGTGCGGGGCGAATACGGTGGTCGGTCCGACGTTGAGATCTCCGCCGTGCACATCTCTGGCCAAGAAGCTCCGTATTACGCCTTGTCACTGAGACAGCTTGAAGTCCAGGCGGCCCGTAAGGCTGACGCGGAAAAACAGCTACCGCGATCGGTTGAACAACTCACAAAACTGGTTGGCCGCGTTCCCCTGAAGGAACTCGTACGCGAAACAACAGATATCGTCGAGCGGCTGTGCATCGAAGCTGCCTTGGATCTGACGAGCGGCAACCGGGCCTCCGCCGCAGAAATGCTCGGCCTCAGTCGACAGAGTTTCTATGTCAAGCTCCGCCGCCACGGCTTGGGCGAATTGGATGGCACCGAGCACGAAATTGATTGACGCCTGAACACCAATCTCATGTAAACTTTAATTGACGCTTTCCTCTGTCAATTTTAAGCTACGCCCATCGATACTCTTATTGAGGGCCGGGCTTAAGTCTCATGGGACATCCACTTGTCAAAAGTGACGGACCAGCCTTCGCAAGGCCCAGTCCGCTCGCCGTCGTTGAACTTCTCAAACCCATCACGTGGTTCGCACCTATGTGGGCATATGCCTGCGGGGTCATCTCGGCGGGGCAGCCCTTCGAGGGCCGCTGGCTTGAGGTCGCGCTGGGCGTTCTACTCGCAGGCCCGCTTGTTTGCGGAACCAGTCAGGCCGTCAACGACTGGTACGACCGGCACGTGGATGCCATCAATGAGCCCGACCGCCCCATTCCTTCAGGCCGCGTACCGGGCCAATGGGGCCTTTATGTTGGTCTCATCTGGACGCTCGCATCGCTCGCAGTTGCTTCCGCACTCGGCATCTGGGCGTTGACTGCCGCGTGTGTCGGCCTGGCCCTCGCCTGGGCTTACAGTGCACCGCCGATCCGACTCAAACAGGAAGGCTGGCGCGGAGCCACGGCCGTAGCCGCCTGCTATGAGGGGCTGCCCTGGTTCACAGGCGCCACGATCATGGCCAGTGCGCTGCCGGATTGGCGCGTTTGCCTTATAGCGGCGCTGTATAGCGTTGGCGCCATCGGCATCATGACGCTGAACGACTTCAAGGCCGTCGAAGGTGATCGGCGCATGGGCATACGCTCGCTGCCGGTCCAGCTTGGCGTGGAACGTGCGGCCCTTTTGGCGTGCGTGATGATGGTGATACCGCAAGTCGTCGTTGTCGCCTTGCTCATTGCGTGGGGTGCTTCTTGGCACGCAATCGCCGTCGCGCTTCTGCTCATTGCTCAGCTCGTCCTTATGCGCCGCCTGTTGCGCGAACCACGCAAGCAAGCACCCTTCTACAATGCCACGGGCACATCGCTGTACGTCGCCGGCATGATGGTCTCGGCGTTCGCGCTTTCCAACTTCGCGGGGACAGCATGATGAAGACAACGGCTCTTGGCTGGTTTGGGATCTTTCGGCTTGGACTCGTTCAAACGGCGCTTGGCGCCATCGTGGTTTTGACAACGTCGACCATCAACCGCGTCATGGTCGTGGAACTCGCTTTGCCGGCGGTTTTACCGGGACTGCTGGTCGGTCTTCACTATGCCATCCAATTGAGCCGCCCGCGTTGGGGCTACGGCTCGGATGTCGGTGGGCGGCGCACGCCGTGGATTATCGGCGGCATGGCGATATTGGCAATCGGCGGTATCGGGGCGGCCGCATCAGTTGCCGTCATAGAAACACACCTCGTACTTGGCATCATTACTGCGGTCATAGCCTTCACCTTGATAGGGATCGGCGTGGGTGCGG
The DNA here is from genome assembly GCA_029287535.1 of Filomicrobium sp. Taxonomy (GTDB): domain Bacteria; phylum Pseudomonadota; class Alphaproteobacteria; order Rhizobiales; family Hyphomicrobiaceae; genus Filomicrobium. The sequence continues at coordinate 6,954 of JARFQY010000269.1, read as the reverse complement.
CTGGCACGACATTGCTTGTGCTTCTTGCCAAACAGGTTGCCCCGCAACGGCGCGCGGCGGCCGCAACCATCGTGTGGGTCATGATGATTGCTGGCTTCATCATCACCGCCGCGACCGCAGGGCACTACCTTGATCCCTATTCCACGCAGCGGCTGATCGTGATCACATCCATTGTTTCGGTTGTGGCGTTCTTGCTGTCCGTGATCGCGGTCTGGGGCGTCGAACGAAGCGATCCGGCAATCCGCTCCGCAGATATCAGCCCTTCAACCTCCGGAGCCGCCGCCCGCAAGACGGAGTTTCTTGCAACCCTGCGCGAGGTATGGGCCGAAAACGAAGCCCGCAACTTCACCATCTTCGTGTTCGTCTCGATGCTTGCCTACAGCGCCCAGGACCTGATCCTGGAACCCTATGCCGGTCTGGTCTTTGACTTCACGCCGGGACAGTCAACCCAGCTTGCCGGCACTCAGCATAGCGGCGTCTTGTGCGGCATGGTGCTCATCGCGGCGATCACCAGTTTCGCCAAGTCTGGAATATTCGCATCACTGCGCATGTGGACGGTGGCCGGTTGCCTTGCTTCGGCCGTGGCATTGGCGGGCCTTTCCATAGGCGGCACGGTCGGCCCGGGCTGGCCGCTTGGCGCGACTGTCTTTCTGCTCGGGCTCGCAAACGGCGCATTCGCTGTAGCCGCCATCGGTTCCATGATGGCGCGCGCCGGCCGCGGCACGAGCGGCCGTGAAGGAACGCGGATGGGACTTTGGGGCGCTGCTCAAGCAATTGCATTCGGCCTAGGCGGCTTCCTTGGCGCGGCCATGGTCGACCTTGCAAGCCTGGGTTTCGGCGATCACCTGACGGCATATACCAGCGTCTTCGCAGGCGAGGCAGTCCTATTCGTGGTCGCGGCGATGCTCGCCATGCGCATCGGCAATGCCGCTAGAACTCCGGCACGCGAACACGCTCCAGCGGCGACCGCGATCGGGAAGAACCTTCTTTTGGAGACAGCAGAAAGCTAACCGACGGAGCATCATGTCATGAACGGCCAGGAATTTTTTGATTGCGTTGTCGTCGGTGGCGGACCGGCAGGTGCCACAGCTGCCGATGAACTGGCACGCTCCGGCTGGTCGACCCTGTTGCTCGACAAGGCCGGCCGCATCAAGCCATGCGGTGGCGCAATCCCGCCAAGGGCAATCCGCGACTACGGGATTCCCGATGACCTTCTTGTCGCCAAGGTCGGGGCGGCGCGCATCATCGCGCCGAGTGAACGCCATGTCGATATGCCGATCGAAGGCGGTTTCGTCGGCATGGTTGACCGTGAGCACTTTGACGAATGGCTCCGGGCCCGTGCAGCGCGCAATGGTGCACAAAGGAGGAAGGGCACGTTCACAAAACTCGAGCGCGACAAAGATGGCACGTCAATCGTCCGCTATCTCGAACGCAGTCCAGGCAACGGTGATAGCACCGAGAAAGCCGTTCGCGCGCGGGCCGTAATCGGCGCCGATGGTGCTTTATCCAAAGTTGCCCGGCAGTCCATCCCGGCGTCTCGGGCGATGCCCTATGTGTTCGCCTACCACGAAATCATCAAATCACCGACAAATGGACAGGCCTCCTTCGACGCCCGGCGCTGCGAAGTCTATTATCAGGGCAGGTTGTCACCGGACTTTTACGCCTGGGTATTTCCACACGGAGATACGACCAGCGTCGGCGTCGGCAGCGCCAACAAGGGGTTTTCACTGCGTGGAGCAGTTGAAGATTTGCGAAGTTCATCCGGCCTCGATGAGACGCAGACCATCCGCTGTGAGGGCGCGCCGATACCATTGAAGCCATTGCGCCGTTGGGACAACGGAAGGGATATCGTCCTTGCCGGAGACGCCGCCGGCGTCGTCGCGCCGGCATCGGGTGAGGGGATTTACTACGCAATGCTTGGCGGAGAGCTGGCCGCGGATGCGGTAGCTGCTTACCTGGCAACTGGCGATTCAAAGGCGTTGGGCTCCGCCCGCAAGCGCTTCATGAAGGCCCATGGGCGAACCTTCTGGGCGCTCGGTTTGCTGCAGCACTTTTGGTACCGCAACGACCGCAGACGCGAGCGTTTCGTGACAATGTGCAATGACCCGGACGTGCAGAAACTCACCTGGGATGCCTACATGAACAAGGAACTCGTGCGGCGCAAGAAAACCGCCCACGCACGCGTCTTCTTCAAGGATTTGGCGCATCTGCTGGGCTGGGTCTCTCCGTGACGTCCGCGCAGCCCCGGCTTGCAACGACGGTGACCGCGGCAGCCGTGCTGGCAATTCTTGTAGCCGCCACGGGCGCCGCTCTGACGGATACCGGCCCGTGGTATGAATCCCTGAAAACCCCAGCTTGGAAACCGCCCGATTGGGCATTTGGTCCGGTTTGGACGACGATACTCACGCTTTGTGCAGCGGCCGGAATTCTCGCTTGGCGGCGCACGCCAAGCCGCCAGGATCGATTGGTCTTGTTCTCATTCTTCGCTCTCAACGCCTTGCTCAACGTTTCCTGGAGCTTCTTGTTCTTTACGCTGCAACGACCGGACTGGGCGCTGTTCGAAGTTGCGCTGTTGTGGGCATCGATTGTGGCGCTGATCTTCGCTGTTGCAAAGTGGAGTAGCTTCGCGGCGGTGCTCCTCATCCCTTATCTTGCATGGGTGACAACGGCCAGCGTCCTGAACTATGAGATCGTCCAACTCAACGGTCCATTCTCTTGAGACCATCAAACGGAGACCCAGTGTGGCCGAGTTCATTGCCAGCGGACACGCCATCGATGTCATCTTGTTCTTGATTGTTCTCGAAGCCGGGTTCCTGCTGCTCTTGCGAATTCGCTACGGACGCGGGCCGTCGCCCCTGGAATCCATGGCCAATCTCGCTTCCGGCGCCATGATCATGCTTGCGGTTCGTAGCGCCCTAACAGGGGGCAGCTGGCAAATCATTGCCGGCCTGCTTATGGCGTCATTTGCTGCCCACATCACCGATCGCGTGCTCAGGTTCCGCTCCACCGGCTAACGTCGACCCGGCTATTCCCCGGCGACCACGATGCGCGGCCTTAGCGACCGCGTTCCGATCATGCTTCTGACCTTGTCAGCGATCGCGCAGCCATCAAGACCCGCTATTCGTGTTTGCTCAGCAGGTTTATCGTGCTGGATGAAGACATCGGGGAGGTAAATTGGGCATGCGCGTGCCAAGAGGTGGCCTAACCTCTGACGTTCAAGACTGTCAAACACCTGGGCCGAGAACCCTCCAATGGCGCCCGTTTCCAACGTGACGACAAGCTCATGGTTGCGGAAAAGCTGCGCGACGAGTTCATCGTCAATCGGTTTGGCGAAACGAGCATCGGCAACGGTCGTCGAGACGCCAGCAGCTTCAAGCTGGTCGGCCGCCTCCAACGCATCGGCAAGCGTGGCACCATACGAGAGGATCGCAGCGCGCTCGCCTTCACGGACAACGCGTCCCTTACCGATCTCAAGTGGTGTTCCGCGCTCGGGCAGTTTGACGCCAGTACCCTCGCCACGAGGGTAGCGAAGTGCACTGGGACAATCATCAATTGCCGCTGCGGTCGCCACCATATGAACAAGTTCCGCCTCATCGGCCGCCGCCATCAAGACGAACCCGGGCAGGCAACCAAGATAGGAGATATCGTAAGAGCCCTGGTGCGTAACACCATCGGCACCAACAAAACCAGCGCGGTCGATTGCGAATCTTACTGGCAGCTTCTGGATCGCGACGTCATGCACCACCTGGTCGAAAGCGCGCTGCAGGAAGGTCGAGTAGATGGCAGCGAAGGGCTTGAGGCCTTCGCAGGCCAGACCCGCACAGAAGGTCACAGCGTGCTGTTCGGCGATGCCGGCATCAAAGCACCGGTCAGGATGTGCCTTACCAAACTTGTCCAGCCCGGTACCCGAAGGCATCGCAGCGGTAACGGCAACAATGCGATCGTCTCGCTCGGCCTCGCTGATCAACGCTTTGGCAAACACACTTGTGTAGCTCGGCGCTTTCGGCGCCGGCTTATTCTGGCTGCCCGTGGCGGTGTCGAATGGAGACACGCCGTGCATGCAGTCCGTTGCGGCTTCGGCTGGCGCATAACCATGACCCTTTTCAGTCAGAACGTGTACCAGGACCGGGCCGTCGTGGTTATTCCTTGCCAGTTCGAGAACGCGCACCAGTTCGGTTACGTCGTGACCGTCATAAGGACCGACATATTGGACGCCTAGGGCATCGAATAGCGTCGGTGTTTCGGAATACGAGCGAAGCTCACCCCGCTGCAAATCGCGAGCCCGTGTTCCCTCGCCGACAAGACTGCCGCGCAGTTCGCGCAAGTGGGTGGCGAGCGCACCCGAAGGCGGCGCAATCGACATGTCATTATCGTTGAGAACAATGACAACGCGTCTTGACTGGGCGCCGAGATTATTGAGGCCCTCGAACGCCATTCCACCTGACATCGCACCGTCTCCAACGACGGCGACGACACTCTCTCGGCCGCCTTTGAGGTCGCGGGCTGCGGCAAAGCCGAGTGCCGCAGAGATTGCAGTCGAACTATGCGCGGCGCCAAATGGATCAAACTCACTTTCACTGCGGCAGGTGAACCCTGATGGCCCGCCCCCCTTGCGAAGCTGCAGCATGAGGTCCCGGCGGCCGGTCAGGATTTTGTGCGGATAGCATTGGTGGGAGACATCCCAAACAAGCTTGTCGCGCGGTGTGTCGAAGACACGATGCAGCGCGACCGTAAGCTCAACAACACCAAGGCCAGCGCCCAGGTGCCCGCCGGTCTTGGAGACGATCCGGACGAGATCACCTCGAACCTCATCACAAAGGCGCACCAGCGTGTCACCGGTCATCTTTCGCAGATCTGCCGGACAGGAAACAGTATCGAGCAGAGCTTCTGAGCGCAAAAGCGCTTCAGCCGGGCACACGTGCGTCGGTTCAGACAGCGAAATGCCGTCTGAAGCCGGCTCATGCAGGCTAAAGTTGCTATTCACGTACAGATTCCGGTCAAATTGGTTAGCCACGGCGTCGTCTCCCTTGTCCCGAGTTCTGTGTCGTCTCTCGTGGACATCCGCTGCTCTGCAGGACTTACTCACGCGTTGATGAACTTCTGGAATAGTCGAACGAAAACGCCTGGAGCGCAGATTATAGATCTGATTAAAACTTCTCGCGGAAGACATGTAAAGTTTAGTTTACGTCAATTTTAATTGACGCTTGTTTTTATTGAGCTGACGGCCCCTCGATGGGGCTCACAACGGCTACGAACGGCGACATTCGAAGACCGACGTCGCAACTCTGATTCAAGTCAGCAAAGGCTTCGCGAAATCAAGCGCTACGTTCCCGGATCGCTGGGCGGAGCTGGAGGCACCTGAACCTTGCCGTTTCATGCGAGCATCATGTGAGCGGATAGCGGCCAGCCCAATCCAGGCAAGCACAAGCGCCACCCCGCGTGCGACAGGGTGACGAACTTAAATTATTCACGTAATTTCAATTAGTTAGATTAAGATCGCGCTCTTTTCAGGCTCTTTTCAGGCCCATAAAGGCCGCCCAACCAAGACGCTCCTGCCACGGAGAACCATCCCTGGGTTTGAGCCTAATCGATACTCGCTGCTCCTCAGACCGAAGAGCCAGCCCAGGCAAACATAGTTCGAAGATGCCGTCTGCTAGGCACTAGGGCTGACAAGCAAAGCTTTGTTTAAATGCTATCTCATCGGTGGGACGGTGTTGAAGGCCTCAACCTCCACCTCGTGCTCAAAATACTGGACCAACTCCTGCTAATTCTATTTCGCGTTTTTAGTCTCCTCGGCAGTTTTGAGCAGGTCTTGGGTCTGCCTTAGACCCAAGCCCAAACCTGCTTAACCCTGGCACTGATCCCGCTAGGTCTGGGCCTTTGCCTGCTGCCGAAGGAAGGGTGGGGGCCGAAGCCCATTTCACGCGAACGATACAGGGCGGTCACCCGACGAACAGAGTTGAAGCATGTTCGTGCCAACCTGCGAGCAATGCTTCCCAAGCTACAGCGCATTAGTGAAGGTCACCGGCCTTTGCCTAGAAACGATTGCCAGGGCGGTGAGCCGTCTGGAGCAGTGCGGCATCCTCAAGATCATCCGCCGCATCGTAAGGAAGGAAGTCTGGGATGCGGAGCGTGGCCGGTGGTTCATCGGCGTGGTGCACACATCAAACTGCTACGTGTTTGATGGCCCGTCTGCTGGTGCACAACACTGCGCGCCGCCTGAGACCGCCCGTGGCTTCCCGGCACGACGCCAGGCGTCATTCTGGGACCAAGCGATTCAAGGGCTTTTGAACCCGAGTCCACCGCGTAGACTGGAATCACAATCCACTAACCTTCCACTCCCTATTCACAAGCAATGCACAGGCCCGCTGCAAGGATAGAAAGGTTTCCAATTAGAAGGTTTCGCCCTCAAGCTCTAGAATATGCTTAAAACGCCCGAGGATGCCTCAGGACGGCGATTTGACGTGACTTAGATGTGTGCGGGAGCGTTTGCAGCACTCACCTTGTGGTGGCCGCGTGTGAACCTCATTCGCCGATACTCAAACGAGGCTTACGCGACTGACGCGCCGCCTTTATTTCAAAGTCGTCAATACAAGTTGATAGCGGGTGATTTGAGAATGACTCGTTTTCGAGGGCCCGATCAGCTAAGCCATGTATACGTGCGCGTCCGATTGGCCTTGTTCGCCAATGGCTGAGACGCTGCAGTGGAGGCGAGAGCGAACCACCTTAACCCCCGTTAACGACCCTGGTTTGCCCTCGCCTCTCCCTCTGCAAGTCCCCCTTCGTATTTCAACCGCTACACCCACTTGAGGTGCCGGAATAGGCCGCTCGCTATCACTTACTGTTTCAATTTTGTGCAACGCAAAGCGGCGCTGAATTGTAGACATCATGCCAATAGCGAGGAGGTGAGCCGGTGAGCGACGGTAGTGGCGGCGGCGAACCACTTCACAATGC
>JARFQY010000206.1 GCA_029287535.1 Filomicrobium sp. | reverse complement strand
ATTGGCGGATGGGGTGGGATTCGAACCCACGGTGAGCGTAAACCCACGGCGGTTTTCAAGACCGCTGCCTTAAACCACTCGGCCACCCATCCTTGAGGCGTTTCGTAGCTCGCAAGAGCGACGTCGCGCGCATCTGCATAGCGGCAAAATGCCATGATCGCTCATGGAAACAGCTGACTGCGACATTCAGATGCGGCCCAGCCCCATGCTCTAGCGGCAAGTCGACGAGGGCTCAAGGGAGCAGTGGATTGATTTGAACCTGTTGCCCAGGTGCGCTTGCGGAGACGGGTCGGTTTGGCGCTTTATCTGGCCCATGTTCGACGGGTGGCAAGAGTTTGCTGCGCAGGCATCAGAAGTGGTGCTGAGGCGGCTCAAAGCTGGATGGGTTGCTGGTGTTGCCGCGGCGTGGTCGTCGGCAATCATGAGCGGTTGCGGGGCTGGGCCGATGACGCTGCCGCCACCTCCAGATCCCGCGTGGCAGGCTGGCACCACGATTGTGGCCGCCCCCAGGCCGGCTTCCCTGGCTGCAATTGCTGCGCCGGTACGCGTGCCACGCGCTGTTGCGGCTCCGGCCCGTTCGCTGCGCAAGGGTGGCGGCTACCGGAAGATCGGCAAGCCCTACCACATCAACGGCGTGCGCTATGTGCCGCGCCATGATCCGAACTACGCGGAGAACGGAAAGGCGTCGTGGTATGGCGATGCGTTCCACGGCAAGAAAACCGCGAACGGAGAGATATATGATATGTATGCGCTGACTGCGGCGCACCGGACGTTGCCATTGCCGTCGTTGGTGGTGGTCACGAATCTGGAGAACGGCCGCAAGGTTATCGTGAGGATCAACGACCGTGGCCCCTTCAAGAAGGGGCGGATTATCGATGTTTCCTCGCGAGTTGCGGAGGAACTCGGCTTTCGCCAGCAGGGGACGGCGGATGTCGAGGTGACGTACCTGGGTCCGGCTCCCTTGGATGGCGGAGACCGGCGCGAACGAATGTTTCTGGCATCGCAAAAGAAGTAGACCTTCGTGCGATACCATCGATGTCCTTGGTGAGGATTGTTGCGCAATGCCAACGACGTGAATGCGGACTTGATCTCCCGGCGTTGACCCTGACGCTCAGAATCCCGATAGTCAGACAAACTGTGGTCTACAGGAGAGCAAATGCTCAACGCTGGACTATTGAGCCGGTATCCGAGAAAGGTCACGAGCCAAACAATTGTATGGCTCGCGATTGTGTGTCTGGTCAGCTTGCTCTTGGGCCCGGGTGCACATGCTGCTCAGTTTAAAACGCGAGCCAAGCAAGCCATCCTGATCGATTACGATTCGGGGGCCATTCTCTACCAAAAGAACGCCGATGAACTGGTGCCTCCAGCGAGTATGAGCAAGTTGGCGACACTGGGTGTCGTGTTCGACCGTCTGCAACGTGGCATTCTTTCGATGGATGATACCTTCATCGTCAGTGAGCATGCTTGGAGGACGGGTGGGGCACCTTCGGGTACGTCGGCCATGTTCGCCCCGCTTGGCAAGCCGGTAACGCTCAGTGATCTCGTGCAGGGCATCGCCATCCAATCGGGCAATGACGCGAGCATCGTGGTGGCTGAAGGCATCGCAGGAAACGAAGCACAGTTCGCCAAGATGATGACCGATTACGTTCGCGGGATCGGGCTGAAGAAGTCGACCTTCGCGAATCCAACAGGCCTGCCAGATCCAGGGCATCTCATGACGGTGCGCGAAATCGCTTTTCTCGCGCAGCACCTCATCAGGACGTATCCGGAGCACTACAAGTATTTCAGCATGCGTCGATTCCCATATCAGCCGAAGGGACGCCGAAGGCCGTACGCGTTCTTCAACCGCAACCCATTATTGTCGGCGGGCATTGGGGCGGACGGACTGAAGACGGGACACATTAAGGCGGCAGGCTACGGCTTGGTGGCGTCGACCGTGCGTGACGGCCGTCGGCTCATCTGTGTGGTGCATGGGCTGAGTTCCGCAAAACAGCGTAAGGTCGAGGCGGTAAAGCTGATCAACTGGGGGTATCGGAACTTCACGACCTACGATCTTTATAAGGCCGATGAGGTGGTCGGGTCGGCCAGAGTCTGGGGCGGGGACAAGTTTTACGTTCCTTTGAAGGGCGATGGTGCAATCAAGGTGATCCTCCCCAAAGCGTCGTCGCGGCAGAGGCTGACGGCCGAGATCGTCTATAATGCGCCGCTGAAGCCGCCCGTCAAAAAGGGGGATCAGGTGGCGATCTTGCGGGTGACGACCGACAACAATGCCGTCAATAACGTTCCCCTCTATGCGGCGGAGGATATTGAGGAGGGGTCCGTCGTGCGTCGCGGCTTGGATTCACTGGCCGTGATGGCCTGGCGCTGGATCGCGGACCAAGCTTCTGATCTACTCAAGAAGATTTAGTTTGAAAATGGTGTTGAAGCCGCGATGAGCAGTACATCGGAGCGCGGCAAGCTCGTGACATTGGAAGGCGGCGAGGGCTCGGGTAAGTCGACCCAGGCGGTTCATCTGGCACGCTTTCTTCGCGAGCGCGGTGTTGGGACGGTGACTACCCGCGAGCCGGGCGGTGTGCCGTTCTCCGAGAAGTTGCGCGAGCTTATCCTGGGCACTCCACCGGCCTCAGCGAATACTGAATTTCTGATGTTCGCGGCGGCGCGTTCGGAACATATCGCGGGGTTGATCGAACCGGCCCTGTTAGCTGGCAAGTGGGTGGTGTGTGACCGCTACATAGATTCCACGCGCGTTTATCAAGGCATGCTTGGGGGCATTGAACCTGCCC
>JARFQY010000128.1 GCA_029287535.1 Filomicrobium sp. | reverse complement strand
CTTTGCGGACGATCTGAGCGTCGACGCTTTATCCCATTAGCTGCCGTCGGCAGATGCGGCGTCGTCCGGCCCGCTTGGGCGATCGACGCTGTCCGCTTTCGGAGGCCAACCGGTCGATTTTTTCATCCGACAAACAGCCGGGCCCGACCCCAAGCCGTCATCGGCCAACGATCCGAGCCGAGTGCGACCAGTGCCAATTGGAGTCGACCGGTCCCAACGAGTAGCGGCGATCACCTCATGCGGTGCGGAATCACCAAGAAGAAGGCCGGGGCAGAGCCTTTTCTGCCCCGTCGGTCTGTGCTGCTCGCCCTTAAAGTACGGGCTCTATCGCCCGACAGGTTCCTTCGCGTCTCATGGCAGAGTGCGTGTGCCTGCATCGGATTGCCTGTAGCTTGTCCGATGTTGCCGGCGCCCGACGTCATCTAAGCGTACGAAAAACCGCAACGACCTTTCCGTCAGTCGACAACGTCAGTTTGTTTCCGGACACCTGGAAGGCGTCAACCGCGCGCAGTGCTCGGGCGAAGTTGTCCTCCAACTCCATAAGCTTGGGAGGACCTGCCATCTTGGTGCTGGCGAGATTGCCCATGGTCACCGTATTGCGAACCAAAGCATATGAACCGGTCAGCCGGTTGATGCCGCCAAAGACCGAGAGTTTGCCGTGTGAGAACTTTATCGTCGGAGGAGAGGCCACATTGATCTTCTCCTCGTTGAGGACGGTCAGCGTCCATTCCTTGTGCGCCGCCGTGTTCACGCCGGCCATGTCGCAGATGTGGGTCGACCAGGAATAGGTTGCTTTCTGATCCTTAGCCGGAGGTGAAAGCGGCTTGATCCAGTCGGCCGACGCCGGATAGATGGTCACGCCTTCCTTGATCGTTTCCACAACTCGGATGTCCTTGATGGTCATCGGGTCCACCTGGATCGGATCCTTGTCGAGGATGACGAGGTCAGCGAGCTTTCCGACTTCGAGCGTTCCTTTGCGGTCGGCTTCGCCATAGTGCTCGGCTGCCCATTCGGTCATGGTCTTCAAGCCCTCGAACGGAGTCACTCGTTGTCCTGGGCCCACCTCTGCGCCGGCACGGGAAACGCGGTTCACCGCCGACCAGAGCATCGTCATCTGATCGAGCGGGGCGACGACGAAATCGGTATGATTCGTCGGGCGCAAGCCGGCGTCGATGCTGTCGCGCATCGGACTAATATAGCTGGCTTGCGCCGTGCCGCGGTTCGCGATGTGGGTTTCGGCGAAGTAGAAGGTGTGGAGGGTGTAGAAGGACGGCCGGATCTTATATTCCACGAATTTGGGAATGTGGTCCTTGCGCATGAATTGGGTATGGATCGTGGTGACATTCCATGGCCGGCTGAAGTCGCCATTGCGGGCGTGCTCGTAAGCCTTCAGGAACGAATCTATGGCTGCATCGCCATTCGTGTGAGCGATGAGCGGTACATTCAGGTCATAGACCTTCTTCACCATTTTGTTGGCGAGGTCCTGTGGAAAGGTTGGCTCGCCAATCCAATTCTCCTCACCGCCTGGTCCGCCTTTGAGATAGGGCGTCGTGAAGAATGCCGTCCGGCCCTGCGGTGAGCCGTCAAGCGTGATCTTGATGCCGCCGACCTTGAAGCGGTTCTTGTATTTGCCCCACTCGCCGAGGGGAAGTTCAGCTATCACCTTGTCCGCGTCGAGAATGAACGGATAGGCAACGATATCGATGATGTTCGCGCCGGCCGCACTGGCCCGCATGATTGTCTGGAACTGGGGCAAATGCGTCGCCCCTTCGTGAGCGGTGGTGATGCCTGCCTCGGCGTAGAGCATCTGGCCCGCCCGGCTCCATTCGATTTCCTGTTGCGCGGTCATCGGCTCGGACTGTTCCATCACGGGAAGGAACGCCGTCTCCATAATCAGGCCCCAGGGCTCCTTGGTCCCCGGCTTGCGGACAATGACGCCGCCCGGCGGTGTCTCGGTCTCCGCTGATATGCCGTACTTCTGCAAGGCGAGGCTGTTCATGACCGCGCCATGCATGGAAACATGTTCGATGCGGACCGGGTTGTCGGGAAATGCCGCGTCGAGATCGTCACGATTGAGAAGACGGCCGTTCGGCATGACGGAGTCGTCATAGCCGTAGCCCATGATCAGTTCGCCCTTGCGAATGTTCCGGTCCAAAGCGAACTTCTTCAGTTCAGCGATGATGCTTGGCACGTCTTTCCCAGCACCCGATGGCGGGGCGTATAGCTTTGCCTGGTTGGCCACCAGTAAAGAGTTGATGTAGTGCCCATGAGCATCGATGAACGCGGGCAATAGAGCCTTACCGGCTAGATCGACGACCCTGGTGTTATCGCCCTTCAAGGTGAGCGCCTGATCTCTGGCGCCGGCGAAAATTATCTTGCCGTCCTTCACTGCGAGAGCTTCGACGTAGGCTGGCTTGTCGCCAGCCATGGTCAGAATCCTTCCGCCATGAAAAATGGTTTGCGCGACTCCCTGAGCATTTGCCGGACTGAGCGTCACGACTATAGACAAGAGTGCCAGTATTCTTGCTGGACAGCTTGCGATCTTCATCCAACATTCTCCGATTACCACCAGGCTCAAAGTAGGGGTTAAGACATGGTCCCGCAATTACTTTCCCAATGCCCGGACGGCGGCCGTGAATGTCGTCTCGTGGCCCAAGGCCGACGAACGCGGACTTTCCGCTTCTGAAGGTACTGCTGCCGTGCCATCTCGACGGCGATAGCCGTTGATCGGCGGCCCTGCCAACGGCAGCTCTGCTTTGTGGACGATCCAGGTCATCGGCGCTGACCAAGTCTGCAGGGCCGTTTGGGGGCGCGGCCCAGCGATTGTCCATGCGAGCATACTTGGTCGGCCCTTCCCCCGATAGCCGACATCACTTGGCGGGAATCGCTCAGTCAGGAGTTGCACGTCGTGATCGAAGTGTTTCCGCCAGATCATGCAGGAAGTCGGTGCATAGCATTACTTTGTGCAAGCTTCGTCATGGCTACGTCTCTTTAATTGACAACGCAGGTTAACCAACGCTGATTGGCCTTCGGATTGCCCAAAGGTAATGGAAGTACGACGCCGCAGCCCAGCGGCTGAGGCTGATGGGGGCAGTGCAACTCGCGAAATAGCCCCTCGTGCTGTTCTGTAGTGAGATGACCCTTCGGCGTCCTTCTGGTTTGCCAAGGGCGAGACACCTGCAAGCCAACCATGTTCGAGAGGTAAGACCGCCGTGGCAGTACGACGTCTGTTTGGCTTGATGGTTCTATTGGCCTTCAGCCTTGGCATGTCTGGCGTGTCGTGGACGCAGCCGTCGGATAATGTTGATGTGCTGAACAGAGAGGTCGAAAAGTTTTTCCGCGATGGCAACTACCGATCAGCGATGACTTTGGCTCAGTGGGCCTCTGTTCTCGCCGAGAAAAAATTTGGACCCAACCATCCTACCGTTGCCATGACACTCACCAACCTGGCTCTCCTGTATGCGAGGCAGGGGCGATACGCCGAGGCCGAGCCGTTGTACAAGCGCAGCCTGGCGATCGATGAGGCGGCCCTAGGGCCTAACCATCCATCGATTGCCACGACGCTCAACAACCTGGCCCTCCTGTACGCGAGGCAGGGGCGATACGCCGAGGCCGAGCCGTTGTACAGGCGCAGTCTAGTGATCGATCGGGCGACCCTGGGGCCTAACCATCCGTCGGTTGCCACGACGCTCAATAACCTGGCCGGACTGTACGAGACGCAGGGTCGGTATACCGAGGCCGAGCCGCTGTACCAGCGCAGCCTGGCAATTGATGACGCGGCCCTGGGCCCTAAGCACCCGTCTATTGCTACAACGCTCAACAACTTGGCCGGATTGTACACGACGCAAGGTCGGTATGCCGTGGCCGAGCCGTTGTACAAGCGCAGCCTGGCGATCACTGAGGCAGCTCTGGGGCCTGAGCACCCGTCGGTTTCTAAGATACTCAACAACTTGGCCCGGCTTGCGCTCAGCCAGGGCAAATGGGCTCAAGCGATGAAGCGATGGAAACGGGCCACTGCCAGCCTGCAGCGCGGCGCTGAGCGTGGGCTAGGTCCCGTGACCGGGGCCACCCCGAACGGGGAAACGCAGCGACAAAGAAGGTCTTTCGAGGGGCTCGTTAAAGCGACGTATCGCATCGCGGTCGAAAAGCACGCGAACGCGGAGCAACTTGCAAACGAGGCATTCGAGGCTGCGCAATGGGGGACGGGCGCGGGCGCTGCCGCCTCGCTGGCGCAGAAGGCTGCGGACTCAGCAACGGGATCGCCTGACCTTGCGGCCTTG